>JAFAVL010000251.1 GCA_019242465.1 Chroococcidiopsidaceae cyanobacterium CP_BM_RX_35
AGGAATTAGGTGCGTTGAAACCGCTCGAATCCCAAAAGTTCTAGCCAGTGAGCATGAGGTTGCCCTGTCATCAATTCAGTCGGACTCTTGCCCACCCGTTCGGGGCACTCACTACGTACAAACGTGCGCTGGTTGAGGAAAAACCTGAGCAGAGCTAAATACTGTGGACCGAGTTGGCGACGGAGGAAAAAGTAATTGCGCAAACGAGAATTGAGATTCTCTACCAGAGAACTGGCCCGTGGGGTTTGTTTCATCACCTCCGTCATGGCTTCAAATAGGAGATGAAATTTACCTTTAAGTTGGTGATGCAGTTGGTTCCAGCGAGTCCAGTAAGCAGTTGAAGATGGCTTTTTCCGTTGCAGCAGGCAGACAGCACCCACGAGTTCGAGAGGAGCCTGAAAGCGCTGGGCGATCTTAGCCAGCTTTTCATCGAGAACCAGAGCGAAAACCAGCAGGTCATCCCGTTGATTCTCTAAAGCCGTCCGCACCGGACGCAGCCGATAAGATCTGCGTAACAGATCGAGATGTTTTGTAGTATAGACACAGAGAGATAAAAGTTATTGAGAATAATCAAAGGAAAACTGGGTCTTTGTTGCCTATATTTTCTCAATAATTAGCCCTTAAATCAATAAAATGCTACAAATGTGACAAAAACAGCTCGATTTGTTACGCTCCCGTCACCAGATGCTGAAGGCGTCAGCCTTCGAGGAAGGCTAACAAATCAGCGTTCACTTGGTTGGCGTGAGTGACGTACATGCCATGCGGTGCACTAGAGTATTCCTTCAGACTCGCGTGCGGCAAAATCTTCACTGAACGTCTGGACGCGATGTCGATCGGCACGATCTGATCGTCGTCGCCCTGAAGGACCAGAGTTGGAATCGTCATCTTCTTGAGATCGGCAGTGAAATCGGTTTCGGAAAAGGCCTTGATGCAGTCATACTCGCCCTTGAGGCTACCCATCATGCTCTGAAGCCAAAAGGAGTCGATCTGTCCCTGCGAGACCTTTGCGTTGAGACGATTGTAGCCAAAGAACGCCGTCGCCAGTTCTTTAAAGAATCCGGCCCGATCGGCAACTAGGCTGGAGCGCAGGCCGTCGAACACGCTCATTGGCGCACTGTTTGGATTCGTGGCGGTCTGTACCATGTGCGGAGGCACTGCGGAAATCAGCACTGCTTTCGAGACACGCGACGTGCCGTAGCGTCCAATGTAGCGCGCGACCTCGCCTCCGCCGGTCGAATGACCGACCATTGTGACATCCTTGATATCGAGCGTCTCCAGCAGGGTCGCGAGATCGTCGGCATAGGTATCCATATCGTTACCGGTCCATGTCTGGTCTGATCGACCGTGGCTGCGGCGATCATGGGCAATGACGCGATAGCCGTTGCTGCCTAGGAACAGCATCTGAGCGTCCCACGCATCCGCGCTCAGCGGCCATCCATGTGAGAAAGTAACGACCGGACCGGTACCCCAGTCCTTGTAGTAGATCTTTGTGCCGTCTTTCATCGTCGCTGTCATCATGGTATCTGAATCCTTTGTGAGAAGTCTTGAAAGTGGACGCGTTGGTGCTCTTCGCCGTCTTGGCGAGTGCGACATTCGGGAGACTGAGAGCAGCGGCGAGACCGCCGCTTGCGACCAACAGACAACGTTTCGAGGTCATAGGACTACTGATGCGCTTGTCAGTCGTCATTTCTTGTATCCCGGTTTCTGTAATGTTTTACTTAGAACATCGGAATGTCCATCAATCGCTACATGGGGAAGGCACTTTCTTATTTAAGTGTTGACTAGACCTTATCTTCACGGCGCAGTCGCAGTTAGTTCAATGCCTAATTTTTTGATGAGCCCGACTTCGCGTGCGGGTCTTTGATAGACTTTCTAGTTATTAAACTCTGCCTTGTGGGCCTTGACGAAGGATTGGACTGTCATCGGTGCCATCCCTGTGATTGTTTCAATGACATCATTCGTTCCTGCAAATAGACCCTCCTGAAAGTCGAGTGCGACGGCGCAAAGATGCTGGATTGTTTGCTCGGGTAGGCCGAACTGCTCCAACTGACGGCGGAAGTCCGCGATCCCGATCGGCTCGTAGATTACTTCGCGACCGAGCGCGTCGCCAACCGCCTTCGCAACGCCATGCTGGTCCATTTCTACCGGACCAAAGAGCTTATAGGTCTTGCCGGAATGCGGAGCAGGGTTTGTCAGGATCGCCGCAATCACTCTAGCCTGGTCCTCGGCGGCAATCGGGGCGTGACGCGCGTTGCCAAATGGAAGGCTGATCAGTCCCTTCTGCGCTATGTCGTGACGCACTCGCGGATAGGTCAACCACTGAGTAAAGAAGGTTGGACGCAGATGCGTAACGGGAACACAAGACCAATCGAACACACGCTCGGATATCCAATGATCGCGCGCTTGATGGCTCTTTGAGTCACGCCGGGCGGATATCTGCGACATGTTTACAATGCCATTCAAGCCTGCCTCTCGGGCAGCTTGGGCAAAGTAGGTGGTCGCATCGATCAGACCCGGAACCAGCGGGTAGACGAAGTAGGCAGCGCCGATGTCTTCCATCGCCGAGCGCACTGAATCCAGGTCCAGCAAATCGCCAAGAACCACTTCAACGCCAGCGGCACGAAGCTTCGCTGCGCGATCGTCGTCTTTACGGACCATAGCACGGATCGAGACGTCGTACTTCGTCAGGGCATCAATCGTATAGCCGCCGGTAGCGCCGGTAGCCCCAGTAACCAGGACAGGTTGACTTGTCATCATCACTCTCCCCTGAACCCTTGCAAATAATGACTTGAAGGCTCGGCCAGAAGAAAGCCAAGCGCTCTGAGAGGACCGAGGGGAATGAGCTCGAATTCCATCATGCCGGCCTTACGCAAAGGGAGCTTTTCGAGAAGCTCGCGAGCTTCGGCGGGCGTCGTCACATTTATGTGGAAGACGACGCCGCTTCCGTCGGTCTGGAAGAACCACTGATCGATCTTTCCGGCGAGATAGAGGCGAACCGTGTCGTGCACCTCGAATGGCATGACCGAGTCCCTCGCTTCGAGCGTTCCCTTGGATGTTATGCGACCGATCGCCAGGATTTTCGTCGTTGGGACGTTGGCAAGAGCTAGCGTTGGCTGTTGTCCGGTCATACCGGTAGTCGAGTTCGTGTTTTCTGACATTCAATGGATCCCTTTGCGAGATTGGCGACAACCGAAGCTTTTTCAGAGGTTTGGTCAGCAAAGTGCGAAGCGGACCGAGCAGGCCCAGCGGAATGAGTTGAAACTCCATCAAGCCAGCCAAGCACAAGGGAAGCTTGTCAGGAGTTCATGTGCTTCTTTGGGGTCGGCGACGTTCAGGACGAACACGACCTCGCTCTGGTCGGGCTTGAAATACCATTGGTCGATTTTCCCGGCGAGATACAACCCTGCGGTCTGGCGCATTTCGGCGGAAACGAGCGCCTTCCAAGCGCTTGGGGTCGCCTTGGTCGTGAAACTGCCAATTGCCAGCACCTTGGTCGTGGGGACCAAGGTGGGATCAAGTGGCGGCGCAGGCACCGCTGACTGAGCCAGCGAGGCGGCTGGATTCATCGCAACGAGCGCCGCGAAGACGCTCAGGTGGGTCAGTTTGGTCAGGTGTGCAAAGCCAGTGGTGATCTTATTGAACTTGCGGTTAGTCATGACAGCATAACCTTGGCTACTTGCTCCGGCTCATCGACCTGCAGCCAATGGCCCGCCGGTATGACAGTGAGGGAGGCGTTCTTCAACTGACACTGGCGCCGCTCGGCCACGGCCACGGTGATGTAGGGATCATACTGTCCCCAAATGAGCTTGACTGGGATGTCGAGCGTCTTGAGCTCTGGCAAACGCTTGGCGTTTCGGGCGTGCTCATCGAAGAACTGCGCCGCCATCTGCATGAATGCCGGGCCTGAGCTAGGCTGGGCAATGAAGTTCTCCCTGATAAGCGGACCAAGGAACGTGTTGAAACGGCGCTTCTGCGCCTCCAGAAGGGGGTCCTGGAATTTCCGCTGCTGCCAGGTCAGCAGCCAGCTGAACTGCTCGGGGCTCTGGGCGATCGCCACCGCGAGTTCGTGGAGGCTCTCGGTCGCAAAGAGCGTGATCATCTCAGGCCAAAGGACTGTGGAATCTTCCGAATAGGCTGAATTGAGCATGATCGCTGAGTCTACGCCCTCCGGGTGAGCGAGCGCGAAGTTGATCGACGCCATCCCAGAAGAATCATGGGCGACCGGGACGATCTTCCCCAGACCTAGACTCTCGACGACCACTTCAAGGTCGCCCATCTGCTGCTTAAAGCTGTAGTCGATACCAGCGGGTTTGTCCGAGGCACCAAAGCCCAGAAAATCGAACGTCACGACGCGCCGCCCGCTGGCGGCTAGGTAGGGGATCAGGTCGTCCCAGATGTGCAGGTTATCGGGGAAGCCATGCATAAGCACAAAGGCAGGTCCAACGCCTTTGTAGTCGCGTGCGTAAACTCTTCCCTGCTCCCGCGGAACATAGTGCTCGGTGAAGGACGGTTTGCTGTCCATGTGATTATCTGCTCGCGTTTTTGCTGAATCTTGCGTCATATCTCGCTTCCTATTTCAGAGCTGCGTATGCAACATTGCGAATGGATGCTTGGGCTGTTGGTTGGTGGTTCATGATGCGGTTGGCAATGTCCTGAAGTCTTCCGATCGGCGTCCGATCCCGTTAGCTAGAAACGTATGAAGAACCCCCCCAGAATGGAATGCTGATTCAGAGCTGGGGGGAGATTTCGGCCCAGCAACAGGGTTGAAAGTGCTACTTGATAAGCATCCCAAGTGAGCTGAGCGGCAATGCTTTGAGCAGTGCGTCGGCTTCCTCGACAGTATCGACGGTCATCAGAAAGATGACGCCAGCGTCGTTGTTGCGAAGCCAGAACTGCTCCATCTTCCCATCCAAATAGGTTTGCAAGTAGCGGGAACTTCTTTTGGAAGATACATCATCTGCTACTCTGGCGTGAGCAGCTTCAGTGTTCAGATAGCCATGACCTTCACGTGTGGTCTCCCGTAGTTAGTTATTGGTTGTGGGTTACTTTGTCTGCACGACTGCCGCAGGCCTAAAAAGAGAAAAAAGAGTTGTCCAAGGGAGTGGAGTTACGACAGAACAAGCATCTGAATAATTGCCTCGAACAAGATCACAGATTTATAAAAAGGTCAGTCAAACTCGGGAAGAGATCTAGCTCGTTCAACACGGCAAGACGAACACTAAAAGGATACGAAATTATGAGCATGTTGAGGAAAGGACAAGTGAAAAAAGTAGAAAAAGGAGCCGTCAGAAAATGGGTAAAAGTCATTGCTAAAATCTTCGGAATGGCTGCACGAATAATTCCTTCAAGGAGTTTTCTGTCCTCAACAGCTTTTTGCAACACAACCAATACCGCAGCCGTAGTTGCAGACATTACGAATCTCCTATGCTCTAGACTATATTTGCAGAATAAGCTGATAGCCTACTCGTTACAATGCCTATTTCAACTGATTTATTATCTAAAACGACTGAAGGTATACCCGAATGCGATGTTTTTAGTGATGTGCTAAAGACCATGCACATCAGCGGTAGCACTCTGCTCAATGAGGACTATGTTTCTCCTTGGGCACTCGCGATTCCTGATACCGATCTTACCGGTGCCATCTTAAACCTCAACCCTGATACTCGTGCGATCGTATTTCACCTGGTCAAGCAAGGTTACATTGAGATGATCCTGCCTCAGGAACAAACGGTAATTGTCGAAGCAGGCGAACTGGCGATTTGCTTTGGCGGTTCAGAACATCAGGTAGGTCAAGGCTCCGGTGTGCCTCCACTGAAAGTAGAAAAGCTATTATTCGGTGGCAACAACCCGTTCCAGCCTCAAGAGCAAACGGTGCGTTCTACGTCTCTCATCTGTGGCGTGTTTCTCATACATCATTTCAAGCTCAATCCCCTGCTGGCTGCCTTACCACCCTTGCTACACACTTCTGTCCAGCGTTTTAATGGGTTGCATAACCTGAGCGTGATTGCTGAATTGATGACTCAAGAAATTGATAGAAAAAAAGCAGGTAGTGATTATGTTGTCGATCGCCTACTGGAGTTGACTTGTGCCGAAGCCATTCGATTTTATCTAGAGTCCTTGCCTCCACAATCAACTGGTTGGTTGACAGGACTGCGAGATCCAGTGATTAGCCGCGCACTTGCCATGATTCACGCTCAACCGGGTCACAATTGGACCGTCAGTAACTTGGCTGAAGGTGTGATGATGTCACCCTCTCGGTTTGCAGCGCGATTTGGATCGGCGATCGGAAAAAGCCCAATGGCGTACGTCACGACATGGCGGATGAATATTGCGGCTCGCCTTTTAGCCAGCAGGCAACAAGACATCAACGCGATTGCCGCCCAAGTTGGTTATGCAAGCTTGCCCGCCTTTAATCGCTCTTTCAAACGACACTTGGGCTTCCCCCCAGCCGCTTGGCGATCACGCCACTACTCCTAGTTGTGGCATGGTTCAAAAACAGTTAATTTTAGGTAACAAAGTAGGCGTAAAGTTAGCTATCAAAATTAGATAGCTTGTTAGCAGTAACGAATAGAGAAAAGATAACTTTATCAGCACTCAAGGATCCTTGGCGCTCTGAAACAAATAGATAGCTGCTGTTAGGGTAGTCTTTTTGGAGCTTTCGTAAGGCTCGAAGTTCAGGACTGTGCAAAGGATGAATTGCTGGCGTGCCCCGTTTGAGTCGGTTCACATGCAGTGTGGCTTGGCTAAAGTCCACCTGGCTCCACTGAAGGCAAACTAACTCACTTATTCTGAGTCCATGCCGATAGGCTAGCAGGATCAGAGTACTGTTCCGATGACTATGGCGACCCACTGCTTTTGCGGCTTTAATCATCCCTTCCACCTCTGACTCAGTCAAGTACTCCCTCGGTCGCACCTGGTCATAGGTGTAAGAGTTGGGGGACTTGCCAACTTTTGGAGCTTGGGCAGGCCGGTGTGAAAGGTCTGAAACCGCCACAAAATTACAGGCTGAGTCTGTCAAGATTCTAACTTAGAATCTATTGTTGGAATACTAGGTAAACTCCCCTGACTGCCATGATTGATAAATTGGCATGAGTGTAATTGAACGGACAGCCTATCCCCGGTTCAAATCAAGACCCTCTGCTAAGGAACTAGCGGAACTGTACACCCCAACGACAGAGGAAATGGGGTTTGCACAAGCTAATGCACGTGGTAAGAGTGGAGTTCTTCGCTTGCTAGTCATGCTCAAGTCGTTTCAGCGACTGGGGTATTTCCCTCAGCCGCAGCTGGTGCCCTTATTCGTCGTTCAGCACTTGCGTAGTATTCTAAAACTACCCGACTCAAGAGCAGTTATTCCACCGCCTGCATCCCGTTATCGTTATGAACAAGCGATTCGAGATTATCTTAAGGTTAAACCCTACGATAGGAACGCTCATAAATTAGCGGCGCTGGCAATTACTGCTGCTGCTGAAGTTAAGGATCATCCAGCAGATCTCATCAACATCGCCATTGAGGAATTAGTCAAACAGCGCTATGAATTGCCTGCGTTTAGCACTTTAGATCGCTTGGCAGGCAATCCGCTCAATTGTCAATACCCGCCTATTTCATCGTGTCTCGGCAAGCTTATCGGACGCAGAGCAAACCTACCTTGATGCACTGCTCAACCCCCAATCTTCCGAATCCCAAGCAACTTTAAACCTGCTCAAGTCTGCTGCCAAAAGTGCTACTCTCTCCCATCTCCAAGAACTGCAAACCAAATTTGACCAACTGATGAGTTTTGGCGATGCCAAGCAGTTAGTATCTGGAATTACGCTGACTAAGGTGAAAGCTTTTGCCCAACAAGCCAGAGTTCTCGACATCTCTGAGTTTCAAGATATCAAACTTCCCAAACGCCGAACCTTATTGCTGTGCTTACTTTACCAAGCTCAAGTGAAAACCCGTGACCATCTAGTAGAGATGTTCATTAAACGGATGCAAAAGCTCCACTCGCAGGCCAAAAATAGGCTGGCAGAATTGCGAGAGTTGTATCGAGCGCGAACCGAAGCTCTACTGAGGCTGTTGGCTGAGATTCTCGTTGCCTCTACTGAAAGTCAAGACAATGCCAGCTTAGGAGCGCAGGTGCAAACAGTTTTTACAGAACATGGTGGTGCAGAACATTTACTAGATCAATATGAAGAGATCGCAGCTTACGATGGCGACAACCATCTGCCCTTGCTCTGGAAATTTTACAGCCGCCACCGTAAATCGTTGTTTGCGCTGCTCCGGTCATTAGACATTCGCTCCACGACACAAGACCAGTCTTTAATGAAAGCATTAGGGTTTGTGCTAGAGCATGAGCAGCGTCGTAGTCGATGGCTCCCTGCTGAAACACTTGCTTTGAGCTTCATCAGCGAGCAATGGCGACGATTAGTTGTCCTCCATAAAGATGATGCTCAAGTGTTGGTGCGCCAATCTTTAGAAGTTTGCATCTTTACCTACCTGGCGGCAGAACTGAAAACGGGTGACGCCTGTGTGTTAGGCTCAGAAACCTATGCTGATTTTGGCGAACACCTGCTTAGTTGGGATGAGTGTGCGCCGCAAGTTGAAACATTCTGCCAGGAATTAGGAATCCCCTCTGACCCAGATGCGTTTGGCGAACATTTATACCAGTGGCTAAGCCAGGTTGCTACAGAAGTAGATCAAATCTGTAAAGACGGTACTCAAGTGACAATTACTCAGGAGGGAGAGCCGGTGCTCAAACGCATCCCTACTTTGCCCAAACCTCCTGGTGCAGACGAAGTAGAAGCCGCAATCCATCAAAGGCTGCCTGAACGCAGCATTTTAGATATCCTGTGTAATTTGGAACACTGGCTCAATTGGACTCGCCATTTTGGTCCAGAATCGGGGTCTGAACCGAAATTGGCAGCTCCTGTTGAACGCTATATTTTGACGGTATTTGGCCTAGGATGCAATCTGGGACCAAATCGAACTGCACGACATACTCAAGGGTGCATCACATCGCATCAGTTGTCCTATATTCATCGTCGTCATATTAATTCCCACAAGCTGCAAGCTGCGATGACCGACATGATCAACGCCTACAATCGCCTTAGCTTACCCAAGTTGTGGGGTACTGGCAAACGGGCTGCGGCTGATGGCTGCAAGTTTGAGACCTATGAGAACAATCTCTTGTCAGAATATCGTATTCGCTATGGTGGCTATGGTGGCATTGCTTATCACCATGTTTCTGATACCTACATTGCTCTATTCACACACTTCATCGCTTGCGGGGTGTGGGAAGCGGTATACATTCTTGACGGATTACTCAAAAATTCCTCAGAGATTCAACCGGATACCTTGCACGCTGATACTCAAGGACAGTCGGCACCGGTGTTTGGGTTATCTTATTTGCTTGGAATTTAGTTAATGCCGCGCATTCGCAACTGGCAAGACTATACCTTCTCTCGCCCCAGTAAAGATGTGAGCTATGAGTACATTGACCCCCTGTTCACCGATGTAGTGGACTGGAAGCTGCTCCGGACCCATTGGCAGGATTTGATGCGAGTGGCACTATCAATTAAGGCAGGGAAGTTGATGCCATCAGCAATTCTCCGGAAATTGGGCAGCAATAGCCGGAAAAACAAACTCTACCAGGCTTTTCGCGAACTCGGCCATGTCGTCCGCACCGTGTTTCTGCTGCAGTATATTTCTGACCGAGGAATGCGGCAGCAGATCACCGCCTGTACCAACATTGTGGAAGGCTTCCACCATTTTTTGAACTGGTTGTTTTTCGGTAAGGAAGGCGTAATTACACAGAACGCTCCAGAGGAGCAAGAAAAGCGGCTCAAGTACCTTGATGTAGTCGCTTGCGCGGTTATTCTTCAAACTGCTGTAGACATCTCTTGGGCAGTACAAACCTTGAGTACAGAGGGTTGCAAAATTGACCGGGATGCTTTGGCAAGCCTCAGTCCATACATGACCAAACAACTCAAACGGTTCGGGGATTACGTGGTAGATTTGCAAAACATTCCACAACCATTAGAAAGTGCTATTTCTTTGCCAATTGAAATGCTTGAGAGCTAGATGTGGCAAGCATTCTAGAAGATATGATTAATTTTTACATGTATCTCGGCTCAATGCCTACTGCAACACCCAACGGTTAATGGTTGAATGATCCACTTCCACTCCCCGTTCCTGCATTATTTCCTCCAAGTCCCGGTAGGACAACGCATATCGGCAGTACCATCTCACATTTAAGAGGATGATCTCTGCCTGAAAATGACGCCACTTAAACACCGCGGGAGTAGACATTGGAAGCTGATCGGTAACAATGAAGCTTTCCTACCCTACCATCTCCTTCACTTTTTGCGACACAACCACCCTGAGGTGCTCTGTCCATTCACTTTCAATTCACCAGGTTTTACTCTTCGCTCTCTGGTGGAGGCTGGGCTGGAAATATGCCGTCTCCACCTATCGTAATAGCCGCATCTTCCACACTGTTATTAGAGAATCTCGCAATAGTCAAAGTCCAGTGCACCCATATAGATGCAGTGCTGTTCGGCTCTACGGAGCCATAGAAGCTCCAGCCTTCTACACCCTTTCCGCTATAAACAATGTAGTTGGCAACATGCTGAGTGCTCAGATTCTGGATAAACACTTGATTGGGGATTTGTTCACCAAAATACTTGAACCATTTAGATTGTCCACGTTCTAGAATAGATGGATTACGTTCAGACATAGATAAACCTCTTTACATCAGTTGTGCTACAGAAACGAGCTTCGCGCAGAAAACTCTGAGGACGTGGGTAGGTAACGATTTCTCAATAAGAAGCCTCATTACTGACACAACTCCATTAGCTGCTAAATTCAGCAAAACACGATAATTTCTAAATGAAAAAGTAATAAAAAGTGATTTGCGTGGTATTTAGAAGTTACATAATTTTGGTTAACCCTGGAGTTTTAACTAACTACTAGGGCGTGTCTGCGAGACGGTTTATAAATAAAATCTTAAGAAGAGGGAGAGCTGGCACTAGATGGAGGATACATGAAGCTGCTCGAATGATTGCTGACCAAAACTATGCCAGAACCTTTCTACGTCACTGACTTGACTGATGCAGAATGGCACATCATCGACTTAATGCTGCCGTTGGAGAAACAAAGGGGGAAGCAGCGGCAGGTAGATTTCCGACAAGTGGTCAACGCGATTTTCTACCGGGCGGACAATGGAATCAAATGGCGAGCGATGCCAGAAGATTTTCCCGCGTGGCAGACGGTATATGGGTATTATCGTAAGTGGGTCAAGCGGGGGCTGTGGGAAAGCATTTATGCTTTACTAGTTGAGCAAGTTCGTAACCGAGAGGGACGAGATGAGCAACCGAGTTTAGGGATGATTGACTCTCAAAGTGTTAAGCGGGGTCAAAGAGGACAGTTAGAACAAGGCTTCGACGGCTACAAAAAGGTAAAAGGACGCAAACGCCATCTAGTCGTAGATGTGCTGGGCTTGATGCTGGGATGTTACATCAGTGCCGCGAATGCCGCTGATAGTAAAGCAGCTCCTGCTGTGTTAGTGCCTGTCCTTGAGTTATACAAACGTTTAGAGAAAGTATTAGCTGACCAGGCATACAAAGGAGAGTTGAACAAGTGCCTGCAAGGTGCCTATAAATGCGTGTTGGAAATCGCATCACACCGGGAAAAGAAAGGCTTTCATGGTGATTCATTGCGATGGATTGTCGAGCAGACTTTTGCCTGGTTGGACAATGCCAGAGCGCTGTGTCGTGACTATGAAGTGTTACCGGAAAATCATGAGGGGATGATTTGTGTAGTGATGATTCGGCTAATGGGATGTGTAAAATGAATTGTGTCAAAGGTCAAAACCAGAGCTAGTGAACGATTGAACCAAAGACACAACAACTATGACCTTTCGACCTGAAGTACTCGATGAACTGCTCAAAGGCTA
>JAFAVL010000041.1 GCA_019242465.1 Chroococcidiopsidaceae cyanobacterium CP_BM_RX_35
GCATGGCAATTCTGCACATTGTAGGTATCGATCATCTCTTCTTGTTCCGAAAATGCCCGCCGAAACCAGTTCCGCTGAAGCGCACTAAAATAGGCATTGAGGCTCCGCTCAACAGAGCTACCGATCATGAAGCAGATGCTGTCTCCGGCAAGGTCGCTGACGTGATGTACAGGTGAGGTGGATGCCACCATTACCGCGTGAGATTCCACGAAGACAGTAGGACCTGGTACTACTATGCCAGCTAGCTGCTGCTGGTCAATTTCTGACCCTGTGAGGAAGTAGACATCATCCTGCTGGTGGCGCACGGCATCGAAGTCCTTCTGCGTCTCATATACATGGTATTCGATGCGATTGGGAAAGCCAAGCACTGCAGTGGCGATCGCCCGGCAGATATCAACATTAAGACCGCTCCAGCGACCATCACGAGCAGCACTCGCGAGACCTGGGCGCTCGACGCTACCGCAACGGACAACGCCGTGCGCCTTCACACGTTCAACGACAGAGGCAGACTGAGCAACGGAGATCGAGCAGTAGGTACCAAGCAGGAGCAGCAGAACTAACAGGAAACGCATGCATCCCTTGGAAGATATTTCGAAAACTGGGGATGTCAACGTTCTCCCGGAGGCTCCCTCCGGGAGCAACGCTCTTTGCTTCGTCAAAAACTTTTTGGACCTAGGCATAGTTTAAGTGATGGATGGGGTGTACCTCATCCATCCTTTTACTCTTCTACTAGTTAGCAGATGTGTAGGTGCTTGGCAGTGGGTTGAAGCCTGGAGGGATGTTGTTGACAATCCCCTGGCGCTGGCCCTCTGGTGTGATTCCAATTGTTTGACAACCATTCCCGCTGTAGTGCGGCAGCGTGTTCACAACGTTTTCTGGAATCAGTGCGAGCGAAGCTGGCAGCGGGGGTAAGTTACCTTGTAGACGCTCTGGATCGAAGCCCGACAGCAAACTATCGGTTGTTGAGGAGTTGGTATCGCGAGGACCGAGGTACCGCTGTTGGAATCCCGATGGACCGAACTGGTTAAACTGCGAGCTGTTACCTGCCGCCAATGCTTGCTTCTCATCTGGTAGGTCGGAAAGTGCAGGCAGACCAAACACATAATTGATTGTCTCAATGATTGCGTTATGATCGCCCTCGACATGCGAGACAGCATGTGTCCGTCCGTAGGGTGAGATCAGGATCAAGGGGATGCGGATGCCGCGAGCAAGCGGTAGCTTGTCAGGACCGTAAGACAGGATGCGCGGTGGGACGTGGTCGTAGAAGCCATCCGACTCGTCATAGGTGATGATGATTGCACTTTGGCTCCAAATCTTCGAATTAGCGATCGCGTTGATTGCCCGAGCATTCATCGCCTCACTGATTTGCCGATCGGTGTAGCCTGGGTGATCGTCATCGCCTATTTTCGCTGCATAAATTGCCTGAATCTCATCTGCAGGCGTGTTGGGGTTTGTAATTGGCGGCAGCAATCGCTGTTGATTAGTGTAGCCGCCTCGGATATAGAACACACCACCTTGAGGTAGCTTGTTGCTAGCTATGTCGGTAAAGAAGTCATTGAGCCCCCGGAGGCTGGCATTGCTTATCTGGGGTGTATTAGAAATATAGCCAAAATACTGCGCCCCGTTGTGATGACTGACATAGGCATAGTGCGAAGCGATGCCGTTTTTATCAGTCGGCTCAAGATTGTAGCCTTCCTGATACCAGCGCCAGTTGACCTGGTTGGAGTTGAAGCTCTGGATGTAGGGGATATCCTGTTGGACATCCGGCAGATCGAAGCTAGGATTCTTGTTGCTAGCTAGCACTGTCTTAATGCTGCTCCCTTCGAAGGTGAGCGGTAGACTAGCGAAAGTGAGATTCGAGGCGATGTTGCTAGAAGTAGGAGGATTTGAGGCGGGGTTGCCATTGGAGTAGCTCTCTTGCGAACCAGCTGGCTGCCTGTCTTGCGTCGTTGTGTCAAACTGGGAGCCGTAGAAGGGCTGTGGGTCGTTAACTAGTGGCGGTCCCTGTGTTATTCCGGAGTTGAGACCCACCTTATATAACTGACCCGATGGACCGTGCTTAACCCACTGCGTTTCCCCCGACTGCCCTGCAAGCATCGCCACCGCATTCGGGGTGGAGGGTGTGTTCTCAGTCGCAAAGATATTATCGAAAATCGTGAAGCGGCTAGCCCATTGCCAAAAGAATGGAATGGTATTGCAGTCGATATGGGACATCACAAGGCGAGCGTACTGAGTTCCCTGTGCAATGCTAGCTGCATCACCCTTCGACGCGAAGCGCGTGTACTCGTCGAGGGCAAACTTGTCCATCTGTGGTACGTTGTTGACAACGTTGATCTTGGTTGCAAGCCCGGTGTGCGAGTGGTCAACACTGTCGACGACGGTGGCATTCTGAGCTGGTCCGATGAGGAACGGCTGGACCGTAACGGTTCCACCGTTGGCATCTGTATAAGTCTGGGTGAAGCCCGGTGTGTTTGCAGCAGAACGAGGCTGCTGGCCATCCGAGTAGAGTCCGTTGACACCTGGAAAAGTACCGTATTCGTTATCAAACGAGTGGTTTTCGTTAAAGATCACAAAGACGTACTTTATCTTCTGCCGCAGCAGCTGCACAAGCTGCGTCTGTGACAGGCTGGGTTGTGTTGCCGGATCGCTGAAGTATGGTGCAACGTCTGATCCAGGATTAGGCTGTGCTGTAACTGTTGCTGTGGCAGCGAATGCCCTCGGAACGACAGAAAGCTGTAGCAGTGAGGCTGCCATGCTTAGGATAATACCTGATTTTGTCAACGGCCTTAACGTACAGTCAAACCATTTCTTACGAATGCTACTCATATTTCTAGGTTATTCTTGCTCGAATATCAGAGTTATCACTGGAAAGCACCAGTTGCCAGGTTTATTTTCAACTCCAAATGTTAAGAGAAGGATAAGAGAGGATTACATTTTGAATGACGCTCTTTTGCGATTCTAGGGAGCTGCATAAAAATGATCCACCTTCAACCTTCACTAACCACTAATTTCAAACCCGTGGAGTGTTTCTATAGCTAGTTGACCTTGTTTAAATTCAAGCGCCCAAGCTTGAATTTAAAAGCTAGACCGATGAAACCTAGAGCTAAAGTACCTAATACTTCTGATGGTTCAGGAACTGGTGTGGCTACTGCAAAAGAGTACGTGGTGTCTGGGGAATATCCAACTGAAGTGACTGATAAACTAGTTTTAGGAAAATACGTGTAAGCACCACCGCTAGTAAAAGAGAAAAACGGACCCACTGAAGAAGTCGGAGAGGTCGCAGAGTTTGGTGTTCCAAGAGCAGAGCCAGCAGTTTGGGAGAATGTTAATGCTTCTATTGCACTCCCGTACCAAGGTTGAGAAGATAATAGAGTAGAGTCGCCATTGTAAGAAGTCTGAGTTGTTGTAATATCATATTCACCGAAGCCTGGAACGTTAAAGGTAGCAGCTTGTGCATTACTAGAACTAACAAGCATGCCCAGGCTAGTCACACCGAAAGCAATTGCAACTGGAAGGGAACGCATAAATAAAGTTAAAAGCTAACGATCGGTAATTACAGTAGTATCAGAGTTTTAGGTTAAGATAAAAGGGATTTGGGTTAAGAAAAAGTTTAAAAGAGTTTAAGATAGAGCGTCAACAGATTTGCTGTGTGGGAAGACAACTGGCTTCACCTGCCCTTGCTATCTTGAGCTGTGCTAAGATATAGCACTTTACTAAAAACTACTCCATGAAGCCAGTTTGTAACCTCTTTATCCTGCTTTTACTCGCTTTACTAACCACATTAACTGTATTTGCCTGTAGCAGTACTAGTGGGGCGATTAAGGTTGGCTCTAAAGATTTCACTGAGGAGTTCATTTTGGGAGAAATGTATGCCTTAGTGCTAGAAAATAGCGGCTTGAAGGTGGAGCGCAAGTTGAACTTGGGTGGCACGCCTGTTGCTCAGGCTGGTCTCCAGAGCGGTCAAATTGACTTATATCCTGAGTACACTGGCACAGCTCTATTAACAGTGCTGAAGCTTCCTGCTAACAGCAATCGGAAGCAGGTGTTAGAAACGGTAGCAAAAGACTACAAGGAAAAATTCAACCTAGTTTGGCTCAATCCCGCTCCCATGAACAACACCCAGGCACTGGCAATGACCCAGGCAGGTTCTCAGAAATATGGCATTAAAACAATTTCTGATATGGTTGCTAAAGCCAGCCAATTAACAATAGTCAGCACGCCTGAATTCCAGTCTCGCCAAGATGGATTGCCAGGCTTGAAAAGAGTTTACGGTAACTTCCAGCTCAAAAAGCTAATCCCAGTTGATGCTGGATTAAGATATCAGGCATTGCTCAGAGGCGAAGCAGATGTTGCGGAAGCGTTCGCCACGGATGGTGAGATCAGCGCTTACAACCTTGTTGTGCTTCAGGATAATAAAAGTCTCTATCCTCCTTACCAAGTTGCTCCGGTAGTACGTCAAGCAGCGCTGGATGCAAATCCAGGTATTCGTAATGCCCTTAATACGCTGTCTCCCAAGCTGACCGATGAAACAATGCGACGCCTCAACTATGAGGTGGACGGCAAAAAGCGCGAACCTGCTGATGTGGCAAAAGAATTTCTGATCCAGGCAGGTATGTTGAAGAAATCTTAGACGCTACCTTCAACTTGGCTTAATCTAACCGCGGAAGGGGTCATGTGCAGGCACCGCCAATTCACAACGGCGGTGTACCGTTGACTTTACTAACAATTCACTGAAACTTTATCCAGTCTTATTACGTCAGTCCAACTGTCATGGTGGTCTGAGGTCAAAGGCATGGTTTTGATTCGCGAAGTTGTGCAACAGGCTTTGAGTACTGGCTGTCTCAAAATAGAAGCAGAAGAGCAACTGCGAAAGTTGCTGACAACCAAGTATGATAGGGAAGATTTCAATGCCTTCATGCTTTTGCAGGAAGCGGCACTGGTCGGGCAGGTGAAGCAAGAATCTCGTGAGCTGTTGAAATGTACCCAACAGTAGCTTCTGGAGATCTGAGCAACGCAATTGGTCCCACCGCCAGCCGTAGTAGGCAAATGGTAGTAGGAGCTAATGGGATGGGTCGGGGGCGATCTCTATTGTGTTTAGCCTTCCCGCCGATTATCTAGTTCTCGAACCAAGGTATCAGCGTCTTCCTGTATATTCAGTTCTCGAATCAAGGCATCAGCAACCTTAATGGCCAGATGTGCTGCTGTTTCTACTGGCTGACCTCCAGCAAGAAGTCCTTGTAGTGCATAGGCGGCAAAATACTCTCGCTTGTTTATCCCAATAATGCTGTTGTCATTTGCATGAGTTGGGTACACAGAACTTTCTGGGTTTACTGACATTGCGCCTCCTAGGTTAAAGCATGACAAAGTTTAAGTAAAAATGGGCTTGTCGTTGATCAATCAGATTTATGCAAACTTGCAAACTTAAAGCTATCACTATTCCTCTAAAGGCATTAATCCTAAGCTTCTATGTTGCCAGTAGCAGTGTCCTAGCCCAGACACTGCCACTCCCTCGCAACCTCATCGCCTTCGACTCAGTCCAAGGTGAACAATTATTGCTTGCAAGCAAAGCCAAACAGGCATATTGGCCGCTCAGTGTACAGTTTGTCACCCAAAATAACCAAGCCTACTGTGGTGTTGCCAGTATGGTTATGGTGCTGAATGCATTGTCTATTCCTGCGCCTGTAGCCCCAGAATACTCTCCGTATCATGTGTTTACTCAAGAGAACTTATTTAACAACGAACAAACCCGAAAAGTTTTAGCCCCTGAAGTTGTCGCTCGTCAGGGTATGAATTTAGATCAATTAGGTCAGCTAGTGGCAACCTACCCTGTCAAGGCTAAGGTCTACCACGGTGCAGACATTAGCTTAAAAGATTTTCGGAAGCTAGCAGTAGAGAGTTTGCAACAACCGAACAACTTCATCTTGGTTAACTACTTGCGCAAAGTGTTAGGAGAGGAGAAAGGTGGGCATATCTCTCCCTTAGCTGCCTACAATGAGCAGACAGATCGATTTTTAATCCTAGATGTTTCCCGCTACAAATATCCGCCTATCTGGGTGAAGGCGGTAGATCTCTGGCAAGCAATGGCAACGATGGACTCGGTTTCAGGTAAAACTAGAGGGTTTGTAGTTGTAAGTCGGGAGTAGGGAATAATTATTCTACTTGAAACATTCTATCAAGAGCTATATTCACCTGATTCCCCGAATTAATCTGAGATCCGATAATCCCTTAAATTAATGGTAACCAGATAAAAATTACTGACAGTTGAGGCAAAATTAAAAATCTTTGCAAATGACGAAAACGGCTTTCAAATAGGATTGGTAACGGCA
This sequence comes from Chroococcidiopsidaceae cyanobacterium CP_BM_RX_35, assembly GCA_019242465.1. Next base: position 6,327 of record JAFAVL010000041.1, read on the forward strand.
GGCATGCAGAAGAGTCTTTCAACTCGTACTGGCTTCTGCAACAGCAGAAGCCAGACCAAGATTTCTAAAGTATATGATTGTGCCTGATTCAGTTGACTTTGCAGATAGGTTCGCTACAATTCAGGAAACATTTTTTTTTGGGAGCGGTGCGGTCTTGTGTTCAAGCTTCGTCTGCTCTTTTTTTCTACCATAAAAAAATAAAATCTCTAACTGGCTTAGCTTTCAGCCTCGCTGTCACCCTGTCAGGACTAGAACCTACAAGACAGCTTAATGTTTTATTTATAAACTGTTTCTTAATAAGCTGAGATAATAACCGTTAAGTTGACAATACCCAACTGAATACATGTTTAGTCTGTCTAGGGTCATAAAGTATGAAATCGACTTTGTTTAACCGGATATCTCTGTTAGCCAGCGGTATTGCGTTTACCGCTCTACTTCCCGGATTAGTTCTGACTGCTCATCCTGCCGTTGCTCAAACTTCCTCCACTGTAGGAACCACAATGACTGTACGGCAGTTTCGGCGCAGACTGTTCGCAGGTGTTAATCTGACCCCTGAACAAAGAACCAAAATCCAGGGGATCCGGAAAATGAGAGCGCAGCGTTTAAAGGTGGCTCTGACTACGCCACAATATAGTGACCTGCGAAAGTCAATGGATAGCGGGAACTCCCTTGTAGAAGCAGTCCAATCT
>JAFAVL010000088.1 GCA_019242465.1 Chroococcidiopsidaceae cyanobacterium CP_BM_RX_35
ACCATTTTTTTGTGCAAAAAAATGGTGGAGTCGCAGCCTTTGTTGATGCCGAACATGCCCTCGACCCTGCCTATGCCGCAGCTCTGGGAGTGGATATTGAGAACTTGCTGGTTGCCCAACCTGACACGGGTGAATCCGCTCTAGAAATTGTCGATCAGATGGTGCGTTCGGCTGCTATTGATATAGTTGTCATTGACTCAGTGGCAGCACTCGTTCCCAGAGCTGAAATTGAAGGCGAGATGGGTGATGCTCATGTGGGTCTTCAGGCTCGCTTAATGAGCCAAGCTTTGCGGAAAATTACAGGCAACATCGGTAAGTCTGGCTGCACGGTGGTTTTCCTGAATCAATTGCGGCAAAAAATTGGCATTACTTACGGTAGCCCAGAAGTGACAACTGGTGGTAATGCTCTCAAATTCTATGCCTCCGTTCGTTTGGATATCCGCCGGATTCAAACTCTAAAAAAAGGCACAGAAGAGTTTGGAAACCGCGTTAAAGTCAAAGTTGCCAAAAACAAAGTTGCTCCACCCTTTCGCATTGCGGAGTTTGACATCGTTTTTGGCAGTGGCATTTCTACCCTAGGTTGTGTCATTGACTTGGCAGAAGAAACTTGCGTCATGACCCGTAAAGGTGCATGGTATAGCTATAAGGGCGAAAATATTTCCCAAGGTCGGGATAACGCAATTAAGTATCTGGAAGAAAATCCTGTAGTTGCCCAGGAAGTTCAGCAGCAAGTGTGCCAGAAGCTGGAAACAGGAGCTATTGTCTCTGCTAATTCTGTAACAGCGCTTAGCAACGATGAAGAAATGGCAGAATTAATTGCAGAGACTGAGGAGGATTAAGGGTTCATCTCACTTTGACATCGATTGGTAAGACGTGATTAATCATGTAGCTTCTGCGGTCAGAATCGTGTTGCATTGGCTACACGCGACCGCAAGCATCCGTTGCTCTTGCCATCACAGTGTAAATTCCAGGCTTTGGCGGCGTGTGCCAGTCGTACTCCCACAACCGCCAACTACAGAGCTTGAAAGGAAGCCCTTTTTATGCCCTTGGCATATATGTGCATAAGGCATGAATGACTTTGACTAGGCGTTTCGAATTCAAATTCTAGGTTAATTGATGGATCTACTGGTCTAAATTTTGTTGAGTTTAAGGGAGAGAGTTGAAAGCTAAAGTTGGGCACATCAATCGTAAGTTTTTTGTCCTTGATAGATAAAGACCAAACTGCTTCAGTTACTGGATTGAGGAAAAGACCAGTTGCAGCTGAAATTCCCTTCTCAGAAAGATCAAACAAGGATTTAGAATCAGAACTCATAGGGGTTAGACTAGGGCTCAAGATTTCGTTAACCAAGTCTCTCTTTTTTGGAGTGAGTTTTTGCCAACTATGACCCCAAACTTTTATCTGTTCTTCTTGATAAACTTCATCGTTTGTCTGGCAGTTAAGAAGTTGCCAGGAGCTGGAGGAAAATGGTTGCTGGCTCGGCATAAGTCCATTAATCTATTCATTGAATAATTAATGGCAACTTGTTGTTAAGCTCAAATACCCATAGTTGTAGTATATTTTAAGTTGCTCTGTAGTTAAAAATAACAGTAATGTATTAAAAAATCAATATGGAGGTTTGATCTAGTCCTCTAGCTGAGCCAGCACTGTCACCCAAACTTTTTGCCTTGGAAGATACGCAGCTGCCAGTCTTCCAATAGAGAATAGACTACGGGGACGACGATCAAGCTTAGAAGAGTGGAAGTGATGAGTCCACCAATAATTGCTATAGCCATAGGCGATCGCAACTCTGAGCCTGCTCCTAAGCCGACAGCAATAGGTAGCATACCGAGAATTGTGGCAGCAGTTGTCATCAGAATTGGGCGAAGGCGCACTGGTCCTGCTTTGAGGATGGCCTCAGAGCGAGTCAACCCAGAGTTGCGCAGTTGATTAATGTAGTCTACGAGCAAAATCGCATTTTTGTTAGTCAAACCGAACAAAAAGATAATGCCGATCGCCGAAATGACCCCAAACTCACTCCGACTAACTAGTAGCGCTAGCATTGCCCCTGCTAGTGACAGGGGTAAAGAGAAGATAATTGCCAACGGGGCTACCCAGCTACGGAATAGTGAAATTAGCACGACCAAAATGCACAGAACAGACAAGCCTAAAGTGCGACCAAAACTGCCTAATATCTCGCTGATGCGGGCTGAATCTCCTCCCAAATCTAGAGAAACAGTAGGAGGCATGAGTGCCTTAGCTTTCGCTACCACTTGGTTAGTCGCATCTCCCAACGCTAAATTGTTTGTCAAATTGGCGCTGATGGAGGCTACCCTACGGCTATTTAGATGTTCGATTTCCAAGATTTGGCCTGCTTTATTCGCTTCACCTGTGACTGTCACATCAGCAAATCCTGGTAGGTGCTGAATCTGGGCTTTGATGGCAGCAGCTGTCTTGGCTAGGGCTGAGAGGTTGTCCCCAATTAGAGTCACCTGTAGAGGTTTGTCATCCCCTGTATCGATTAATTGAATGTCTTCAACGCTGGTAGTGACTTGGGGAATCGCAGGCAAAGAGCGCCGGAATTGGTCTTCTAATTCGGGAGTTCGGATAGTGTGATCGCTCTTGAGCTTGACATAAAGATTGCCCTGATTCGGCTCACCCTGGCGAGAGCCTACAGTTGTCAGTACTGTCTCCACCTGATCTGAACGCCGGATAAAGGCTTCCAGTTGCTGAGCAATTGATCGAGATTCACTTAGGGAAGTGGAGGCTGGCGCAGTATAAGTGACATTAAACTCCCCGCGATCGAGTTGAGGAATAAACCCTTTGGGAACCAGTGGCAATAGCGATATCCCGAAGACAAAAATCAACAGAGTTATCCTTAGCACGGTTCCCCGGTGATTTAGGGACCAGCTCAGTAAATTCCGATAACGTTGCACCCAGGCTAGCAAAAACAAGCTGCCTCTCCGACGAGGCATAGGCTTGAGCCAGTACACAGATAGTAACGGTGATAAGGTCCGGGCAACCAGTAAAGAGGTGAGGACTGCAGCCGAAACAGTCAGCCCAAAAGGTTTAAAGAATTGACCTATGACACCTCCCATCAAACCGACTGGCAGAAAAACTGCCACAATCGTCAGCGTTGCGGCTGTCACGGTTAGACCAATTTCATTGGTAGCAGAAATAGCTGCTTTGCGAGGAGATTCACCGTTTTCAACATGGCGGATGATATTTTCGACATCGACGATTGCATCGTCAACGATAATACCGATCACTAAAACCATGGCAAGTAGGGTAATCGTTTCCAGATTGAACCCAAAAGTTGCCATGGCAATGAAAGTTCCCAACAAGGAAGCTGGAATGGCTAGAGCCGAAATTAGTGTCGCCTGCCAGTTTCGTAAGAAAGCAAAGATGACGACAACTGACAAAACGACTGCTAGTGCTAGAGCTTCAAGCATTGCCTGAATAGCTTCACGGATATATCTTGCTTGGGTAGCAGCCAGATTTAATTGCACATCAGGTAAGGCGTCGCGCAACTGCTGTACTATTTTTTCTACCTGACTGACGACTTCTAGCGTGTTGGCCTTGCCACGTTTAATCACCTGGAAGGCGAGAGCGTCTCGACCATTAAATCGTGCGGCTGTTGTCCCTGGTGCCAGCACAATCCCACTGGCTGCTGATTCTGTTGGAGAGGTACTACTAGAAGTTCCCAAAAGAACGACTTTGAGTACTCCTGGCAACCGGGCTATATTTGGCAAAATCTGCTTTTGGGTAATTTGGGTTAACTCAGCTAGGCTCCGTGTGTGACTTTGAATGGCATAGGTGATGACAGATGACTCATTTAGATTGAGGGGAATGACCCTAGAATCTGTCCCCTTAGGAAGGTGAATTTGCTTGAGTGCTGTTTTCACCTGCGCATTTGATTTTTCTAGGTCAGTTCCTACTGCAAAGGAGAGACTGACAGTCGTTTGACCTGGGTAGGTAGAGGAGCGAACTTCATCTATTGCTTGTAAAGAACGCAACTGCTGCTCTAGCGGCTGTGTAAGCTTCGCTTCTGTCGCTAACGCTGTTGGCAGAGGAGCTGAGGCGTTCACTACCACGACTGGGTAGGTGATGTCAGGGAATAGGGCATATTTGAGAGAACTGAAAGCCAAAACTCCAGCCACCATCACAGCAATCCAAAACCCGATCATCAGTCGTGGGTGGGAGATCGCTAACCTGGAGATGTTGAAGCGCTCTCGTAAGGATGTGTGGTGACTCAGCTTGACCATTGGCTGGATTATTGCCTAATGTAGAGATTTATTAATTTATACTACCGTTGTGTTCTTGACGTTGTAGCAATTTCCATCTTTCGGGGTAGTTTATAGAAATCGCTTAGATAGATCTTGACGGGAAAATCAAGTATCCATGCGGCACAACCTTGGAAAACTACTGTTTTCCCAGGATATGAGTATATTGAAATACTTCAACAGCTGCGTGAGACAGTTCTTCAACTAGCACAAAACGTATCGGTAGGCGCTAGAGACTCCGCTTGATACTCAACGTTTCGCCGGAGAAAGCTCCGGCGACTGCGTTGAGCGAGCTCAACGTTTCGTCGGAGAAAGCTTCGGGAGCTAAGCTCAAGGCAAGCTCAATTTTTCGTTGAAATTGGATAAAGACTTGATGTTAAAGTCTTCTCTACCTATGATGATTGAGATAAATTTGCTGAGCGATAGATAATGAAAATCGGATCTGAGGCTCATAAGGAGCTATTTTGCCAAAGCTTTATGGCAAGCCACCTGGAATATAATCCAGAAGAGTTGCCGTGGCCTCAGCTCGGCGACGCAGCTCTTAACCTCTTACGGGGGATTCCCTTCTGGGAAGAGGCTCTAGACACCGAACGCCAAGCTGGAGCGAAAATCAGCGCCTACGCTGCTACGATCAGCGATCCTCTGCTGAGAGAAGCGCTTGCTTTGCAGGGAATGGAGGAACACCGCCACGGACGCATGATTGCGACCCTAATTGAACGTTATGGCATCAAAATCAATGAGCGCCCTGCTGCTGCACTTCCAAACAATTTAGAGCAAGCCTTCACTCGCTTCGGGTACGAGGAGTGCCTAGATTCCTTCTTTTCGTTTGGTATGTTCAAGCTCGCCCGTCCGTCAGGCTTGTTCCCAGAGCAAATATTCACACTTTTCGACCCGATCATTCATGAAGAGGCACGTCACATTGTCTTCTTTGTGAACTGGGTAACCTACTTGCGCATGAATCGGGGTCAGGGAGCGGTGCAAAGAGCGGCATCAGATCTCTGGCATTACGGCAACGCACTCGGTCATCTCGTAGATACCTTCCGCAACCCCAACCCTAACAATGAAGGTTTTACCGCAGTCGGAGCTAGTGAATTTGCCGCCGATCTAACGCCTGAGAAGTTTGTATCAACCTGCCTTGAGGAAAACATGCGGCGGATGAGTGTCTTCGACGATCGACTGCTGCGCCCACAACTTATACCCAGGATCTCTAAAGTGGCATTGTCAGTCCTCAAAATTTTACCGCGCCGTCAGTCCCGACCAGAAGCAGTGCGGGAAAGTGGAGGAACAGAGGAGATGGGGAGAGTCTAGATTATTGACATAATTTTGGTACCTCAAGGGTCAGAACATCAGGCAGTTTGTCGAGGTTTGAGCCGTATTACTGTCACTAAGCCACTGGTTTTACCAATCCCAGTTGGTCCTAAGCCAGTGGTAGGACATCTAGAAAGATTGCAGCGAGAGGGATATTTCCACCGCTACGCACAGCCTAGAGTCTTGTTAATGGGGCTATGTGGCAGTTTGGCACCCCAATATGTTGTAGGAAGTGTTGTCCTCTACCAGGATTGTGTTTATGAGTCGTCAGCGTCTGGTCGAGTTGTCAGAGTGTGCGATCGCGAACTCACAAACTCACTACACCACAAACTCGATGCCAACCTGGTAACGGGGCTCACGAGTGATCGCCTCATCTGGTCTGCTGCTGAAAAAGGCAAGCTGGGTAAAATCTACTCAGCGGGCGTTGTCGATATGGAGGGCATTGCTGCCCTAGAGGCTCTGAATCCATCTCAGATTGCAGTGGCAATGGTACGTGTAGTTAGCGACGATTGCCACCATAACCTTCCGGATTTAACTCCTGCGCTTAGCCCTAACGGTTCGCTGCAACCACTTCCCCTAGCTTTAAGATTAATCCGACAACCTCGTGCTGGCGCTCAGCTGATTCGAGGTGCCTTACGAGGATTGCAAGTGTTGCAGCAAGTCACAGCTTGCCTATTTCAAGAATAGACAACTGCCCATTTTGTGTTAGTGTTCTCTTATAGATTACATTCGGCTGTGCAGTTTGTTTTTGCCCAGATAACAAGCCTCTCTCCGGATCTAACTCTCTACACACTCTGATTCTGGAGATATTTTATGTCACTCTATGTTGGTAATCTATCTTTTGAGGTTACGCAAGATGATCTCAAACAGGTTTTTGCAGAATACGGAACTGTAAACCGTGTTCAAGTGCCTACAGACCGGGAAACAGGTCAGCCGAGGGGCTTTGCCTTTGTAGAAATGGGAGCAGAAACCGAAGAAACAGCAGCGATTGAGGCACTAGACGGTGCTGAGTGGATGGGTCGTAACTTGAAAGTTAATAAGGCTAAGCCGCGGGAAGATAGAGGTTCGTCTGGTGACAGACGAGGAAACAATAGTGGGGGTTACTCTCGACGCTACTAAGCTACAAGCTACGGAATTCAACTCTAAGGTCTTAGGGGCAGACAAGGAGTTTGCCCTTTTTTGTTGAGAGCTAACGGGACTGCCCACTGCTAGGCTGCGACTAATCTAAGTAAATATAGGAGGAGAGAGGATGACCCAAGTGATTCTTGGTGAAAATGAAGGCATCGAGTCAGCCCTCCGGAGATTTAAGCGGGAAGTTTCCCAGGCGGGAATTTTTCCAGATATGAGAAAGCATCGCCATTTTGAAACGCCTCTGCAAAAACGCAAGCGCAAAATTTTGAAACGCCTCTGCAAAAACGCAAGCGCAAAGCTGTTGCCATGCACAAGCAGCGCAAA
>JAFAVL010000109.1 GCA_019242465.1 Chroococcidiopsidaceae cyanobacterium CP_BM_RX_35
TCAGTGCCAAGTCAAGCAGATGCCACTGGACTGGTGCTTGTGCCTTAAGCCCTAATTTTCGCACTAAGTTTTGCAGTTGCCGCTGGCGGCGAGGGTAGGTGAGGGTCATGGGAGGGAGGAGGGGAGGAGGGGAGAGAGTAGGCGTAGGTGGTTACAGACCAGTTAAGGCAGATGGTCTGAGGAAAGTCCGGGCTCCCGAAAGACCAAACTTGCTGGGTAACGCCCAGTGCGGGTGACCGTGAGGAAAGTGCCACAGAAACATACCGCCGATGCCGCAATCAGCCACAGGTTGACTGTTGCAGGTAAGGGTGCAAGGGTGCGGTAAGAGCGCACCAGCAGCGTCGAGAGGCGCTGGCTCGGTAAACCCCGGTTGGGAGCAAGGTCAAAGGAACACGGTTGGTCTTTTACCGATTCCACTGCCTAAGAGCCGCTAGAGGCGTCTGGTAACAGGCGTCCCAGATAGATAACCGCCCTTAAAAGTGGTCATGCCACTGCTAAGAACAGAACCCGGCTTATGACCTGCTCTCTCCCCCCCCCTGCCCCCCATGCCTCCCATGCCCCTCACCTACCCTCGCCGTCAACGACAGCTGCAAAGCTTAGTGCGAAAATTAGGGCTGTCAGCACAAGCACCAGTCCAATGGCACCTACTTGACTTAGCACTAACTCATCCGACTGTTTCAGCCCAGGAGAATTACGAGCAGTTGGAGTTTGTGGGAGATGCGGTGGTGCGGTTGGTAGCCTCTGAAGTTTTGTGGAAGACATATCCTGAATGGTCAGTTGGGGAGTTTGCGGCAATTCGTTCTGTGCTGGTGAGCGATCGCTTCTTAGCAACTTTGGCAACAGAATATGGCTTGGAGTTATACCTACTGGTTGCGGGTAGTGCTGTTAATGACCGAATAGGGCAAGAGTCGAGGTTGGCAGATGCCTTTGAAGCTGTAGTGGGCGCTCTCTATCTCAGCACACACACCTTAGAACTTGTATTACCGTGGCTGGGTCCTCACTTTCAACGGCTAGCAGCACAGGTTCATACAGACCCAGCTAGACTTAATTACAAAGCTGCCTTACAGGAGTGGACTCAAGCTCACTTCAAAGTTTTACCAGAATATCGGGTTAAAGAAATTGAGCAGCGTGGCAGTGAGCTTGAACGCTTCTGTGCTGAAGTTTGGCTACAGGGAGAGAAGCTAGGTCAAGGAACAGGACGCTCAATTAAAGCAGCTGAACAAGCAGCAGCTCAGGTGGCTTTTTTAGCGATTCAGAAAGGGACTTAGAGGCAAGATAAATACAACAGTAAATTTTTATCACTGATTGCGTAATTCTCAGGTTTCAGTTCTGAGAAGTTAATAGCCCAAATCTTTAGAAGACTCTACTTAATCATATGCTGAGTTCCCATCTTGACAGCTTGTTAGATGACGTGCTCGTCGATCGCAACGAGAAAACTGAGCCTAAACCAGAAGCCAGTGGAGGTAAGATTAAGCAAGAAATTGAGCCTGAATCAGAAGTCGATTGGGATGATGTTGAGGATGAATGGTTTGAGTTTGGCACTAATTTTTTGATTTTTTGAGTGACAGCTTCTTTCTGGACAATTCAGCTACTGGAAGTTTGCTTGGAGAAACTGATGCTATTGTCGGTTTGGACTTAGGAGGGATGCTCTCTGTTAATGCTGATGCCAGAGCGGATGCAACTTTACCACCACTACAATCTGTTCCTGAACCTGACTTCACTTTGAGTGGCTTGCTGGTTATGTTACCCATCCAATTGTGACAGCGTTTTTAGAAGCAGTTGTTGAAGCAACCCAACGATGCAAAAGCTTCAATTAAGGTTTGATTTTGCTCGTCAGTGCCAACAGTGATTCGGAGTTTATCCTCCAATCCTGGTTGACGGAAATAGCGTACTAAAATACCACGCTCTTTTAGGGCAAGGTAAAGGTGTTCGGCATTGCCTACTGGAGAAGTTGCAAGGACAAAATTTGCCTGAGACTCGCCCACTGTAAAACCCAAGTTTTTCAAATCTACAATGAGTTGTGCCCGTGATGCTTTCACTTTTTCGGCACAGGAATTTTTGTAGGCTTGATCGCGCATTGCTGCTGCACCCACGGCAGTTGCGATCGCATCAATATTGTAACTATCTTTGACCTTAAACAAGCCTGCCAACAGCCGCGGATCAGCAATGCCAAAGCCCATCCTTAACCCTGCTAGTGAATACCCTTTAGAAAGAGTACGCAACACGATAACGTTTTCTAACTCTTGCACCAAGGCTAAACCAGAATGTTCGGCAAAATCCACATAAGCCTCATCAATTGCCAGAATCCCCGAAATCCGTTGCGCTAATTCTCGCAACTCATCTAGCGGCACAGAATGACCCGAAGGACTGTTAGGAGAGGCAACAAACGTAATCGCCCCCTGTGCTGCAATCAATTCCTCAATTGGCAGTTGAAAATCAGCAGAATAAGCAACCTCAACAACTTGCGCAGGCTGTATGGCTGCCAGTGTGCGATACAACACATAAGTCGGCATTGGGTATACAACTTTACGCTCGTGCCCCTCTGCACAGGCTCGAATTAACAGATTCAGTACATCATCACTACCATTGCCAACAATCACCCAATCCGCAGGCACGCCCAATGCTTCACTCACCGCGTTACAAAACTCGCGGGCAAAAGGATCGGGATAGCGCCGCAACCACTCACCATCTAGATTGTGCAACATATCCATTGCTTTTGGAGATGGCGGGTAAGGATTTTCGTTCGTGTTTAGCTTAATTATCTTTGTCCCTGGTTTTGGTTGCTCACCGGGAACATAGCCTGTCATGGCATCAATTGCAGAACGGAAGTAGCTCATATTTGGGGCACAATTTTAGTGTTATAACATGGTAGCTACATTGAATCTACCAACACAAATATGGATACAATCAAGTTTAGGCAGGTCGGTAACTCGTTAGGGGCAACATTTCCTCAAGAATACCTCAAGCACATGAATGTACAGTCAGGGGATGAGGTCTTTATTTCTAAAGAGCCAGATGGGCGAGTTGTGCTGTCTCCTTTTGATCCAGAGCTTACCGCGACAATGAAAGCCTTCGACCGTTTTGAAAGACGATATCGTAATGCTTTAAAA
>JAFAVL010000276.1 GCA_019242465.1 Chroococcidiopsidaceae cyanobacterium CP_BM_RX_35
CCCCTTGGTAATTTCACTATCAATCACTACGCCGGACTACAGGTAGCGCCGGATGGAATTGGGATTGATTATGTTCTCGATATGGCAGAGATTCCAGCTTTTCAGGAAATTAATCATCTCGATCTCGATCGCGACTACAAAACCGCTCCGGGAGAGACAGTTAACTACCCTGCTGAAAAATGCAATGAAATTAACTCCTACTTAGATCTGCGAATTGATCAACAGCCACTAGCACTCTCTTTAGGTAAATCGACTGTCAAATTTCCTCCGGGCGTAGGAGGGTTATCCACTCTACGCCTAACTTGTTCTTTTCAGGGGTTGAAGGCATTATTAGGCGCAAAAGAACAGTTAGTTGAGTTTGAAGATAAGTTCTACTCACGACGCTTAGGTTGGCGCGAGATGACTGTGGTAGCAAATGATGTCCCCGTTCAGGGCAATTTTACCTCTGCCAGTATCAGTAATCGCCTAACAAACTATCCCAACGACCTGCTCAGCAGTCCCCTAAACCAGCGGCGGATTTCCTTTGAAATTAATCCGTTTCCAGGAGCGAGTCAACAGGCAGCTCAACCCTCTATCCCATCATCCAACCGCTTCGATAACGCTTTGACAGGAAGAAGCAACGATATCTTCACTAGCTTGATTGCCCAAGAGGAATATAATCTCCTCTCGATTCCCATTGCTCTAGCAATTGCCTTTTTATGGGGTGGGCTACATGCTCTGTCCCCAGGTCATGGCAAAACGGTTGTTGGGGCATATCTAGTCGGCTCCCGTAGCAGTGCCCAACACGCCCTATTTCTAGGGCTGACTGTGACAATTACCCATACAGCAGGCATTTTTGCTTTGGGACTATTGGCTCTCGGCACATCCCAGTTCACCTTAACAGAGCAACTTTATCCCTGGCTGAGCGCACTCTCTGGTGTCCTAGTAACGGCAATTGGTCTAAACCTGTTCGTCAGTCGATTGCGAAGCACTCAGCATAGACATACCCACGAACACAAGCATCACAACCACGCGCATACGCACAGACCAGAAGAGGCACATGCACATCATGACCACGAACACTCCCATCTACCACTAGATGCTAACGATTCAATCACATGGTCTAGCCTACTGGCTTTGGGGATATCGGGTGGATTGTTGCCCTGTCCTTCAGCTTTGGTGGTGCTACTCGGTGCGATCGCCCTAGGTCGGATTGGCTTAGGACTAGCTCTAGTGTCTGCCTTTAGCTTAGGTCTTGCCGGAGTTCTAACTGGGATTGGGTTGCTGCTGGTCTATGCTAAAGGGCTGTTTGAGCGGCTGTCGCTCCATCCTCCGAGGCTCAGGTTGTTACCAGCAGTTAGTGCCTTATTCATCACCCTCATTGGATTAGGCATTACGACACAAACTTTATTCATTTATGCGAGGAAATAGGCAATGAAACGGTCAAGTATCGAATGTTATTCCGTAAAATCAACTCCCAAAAACCACATGTCACAAACAATCAGAGCATCTATCCGCGGCTCACTTGGTATCGCCTCTGCCGCACTCTCTCTATCTTTAACTGTCGTCTTACCATCCAGAGCAGCCACAATTTCATACTCAGGTGATACAACAGGTCAAGCAACGTTTCACCGTCCCCAAACCCCAGGTTTTGAAGGAACTACTGCCAACCCAACAACAGCGCTCTCTAGTAATGGCACAAACGTCCCTTATTTCAGCCAGCCTTTCTTTGTAGATACCACTGGCGCTTACGATATTGCAGGTACCCAGAACTTCGATGGCGTCCAGTTTTTATACCAGAACAGCTTCGATCCAACTAACTCATTGACTAATTTAGTGAGCGCGAATGATTCTTTTCCAAATGCTTCCCCATCGGGCGCGACATCTAGTTTCTACGGCTTTCCCTTGACTGCTGGCAGTCAGTACTTCCTCGTTACCTCCGGATTCGACAATAACAGTTTTGGCACATTCACTAACACTATTTCAGGACCGATTTCTGCCTCTAGCCCTAGCAAAATCACCCTTGGTACAGTTCCTGAACCCTCCTCGGTACTGGGTACAACAGCCTTTGGTATTTTGCGTGGGGGCTTAATGCTCAAGCGCAAACTGAAAAAGCAGAAATTAGCTTAATCGATATTGAGAGCAATTCAGCCAATTTCTCGCTGCCATAAAATATCTGTGACTCGCACAACTCCGGTCTTCAAGTGGCGACGAAAAGTACTGAAAGGCAAATCTAGAATTTCAGCTGCCCGCTCCTGTGTTGAGGCTGGGTGCAGGTAGGTGTGATACAACGCCTGATAACATTTGGTTTCGCGAGGTGATGACCTCAAGGATTCAGCTGCCTCCCTCACCAAAGCTTGCAAAGTGGCAATTCGCGCTTGCTGACTAGCACCAACTGCAACCCGTTCCACAACTAAGCGTGACTGTAGCAGTGGATTCTGGTGCAGTGTATCTGGGCGAGAAAAATGGCGGAGGGTATTCAGGACTGCCCCAGCAAACTCAGTTTGCCTGAGGATGACTAGTGGTTCGCTCACCTGTGACGGCGGTAATACCTGCGCTGAGGCAGCAATTTCCCGGCGAGCCAGTAGCTCTTGCCACGCTTTTGGCGGCAACATCCGCCAGTCGTGTCCGTATACCCCATAGCACCGACCCCCTACCTCGAAATCAGCTTCAGGAATCCGCGCTAAGTCAGCGTAGGCAAACATAGCTGCCCAATCATCTGGTGCAGCACAAGGATAAAAGGTGAAGGCTGGTCCAGGTGTCGTATGATGATGTTGTACAAAGCTAATGAAGATCCGGCTCTGAGTTGGAGAAACCGCTTGATAGGTATCGCGTGCCATCCAAAACCGGAAAAAGCTTGCCCCTTCCCCCTCACGTAACCCAGCCTGGTTTTGCAGGTAGTGCCAAGCGGCACGGGCACCAGGATCAATCTGGAAATCCTCTCCACTCGCTTGATGGAGCGCCACCATGACCAGAAATCCCGCAGGCTCTTGCTCTGCATCGCGTAAGACTAGGACTCCCTGCGGTTGTCGCTCTAGCCAATGAGCTAAAATCTGCGCCGACTCTTCGCCTTCATGTTTCGCTACCATCCCCATCAAAAAAGGTCGATCTGTTTCCCGCAAACTGTCGGTTAACAGACTGCTATTCTCTTGCCAGGTGAAACGAGGTCTAACCGCTGGATTGTCGCGGTGCAGAAAGATGTAGTCAAACAGAACCCGATGCTGCTCTTGACCTTGGGTTTGCCCTAAACGTGTAGTGTAGTAGGTGCGGGCTCGTCGATGGAGTTCAACGTACCAGTCAGGATGACGCCAGCGGAGGTCGGCAACTAAGACTTCCCGTGCCAAGTCGTGGGGAAATAGACCTAGCCATCCTGATTCAATGAAAGAAAGTCCGCGCAGCCACTCAAACAACTCGTGAATATTGGGCATATCTAACATTTCTGCTAGTAAAGCCTCTGTGGTCAAGCGTGCCAATGCACAGGCTTCTAATGCCATGCGATGGCTAGGAGTGGGGACTTCCTGCATGAATTTTTCCAGCAGCGCCTTGATGACATCCGGCATAGCTTCTGGCTGGAAATGGAGCGCTTCCTGTCCTTGGGCAAACACGTCGGCTACGAGTGACAGGGCTAGGGCATGACCGTGGGTGAAATCAAGCACTGCCTGGTGTTGCTCTGGGGGAACTTGCCGTTGGGTCAGGTAAATTCGACTCTCCTTGGGACTGAGGTTGCGCAGGGGTAGTAGGTGAATGAGCGCTTGCCAACCCAGATCGGTCCTCCAACCTAGTGCCGGGGAATGACGACCTGCCATGACAGTGAGAGTGTTATCTGGCAACTGGGGCAGGAACTCTTGTCGCAACCATTCGTCAATTGGCACCAGCAGCTCATATGTATCGAGCAAAATTACGTGGCGTTCGCCTTGGGCAGCTAGGGATTGTAAGGGAGAGTCTAATGGCGGCAACCTCATCACAAACCGTAAGGTGCTGAGGAAAGAATCAGGAGTTGGTTCAATATTGCGTGCATCCAGGTAGATAGTACGGAGCTGGGTTTGCTCGCAAAGCCGGACAAACTCTTTTAGGAGAGTCGTCTTCCCAACGCCGCCAGGACCAAAAATGTGCAATACGTAAAAGGGTAACTCTGCTGCTGCGACTGCCGATTGAAAATAACCTAGCTCCCGAGTTCGCCCGACGAACCGGAGGTGATGCTCTGCTCTTAGACGAGCTGCCAATGAGGATGACATAGGTCGTCCGTTCATCAAAAAATGATTTGCCGTTACTTATTTTTTATTTAGCCTAATGATACCTAAATCTGCTTTCAGGAAATCAATAAATTGTCTTGCTGTCCGCCCAGAACGACCATTATGGCGAGTTGCCCACTGGAGAGCGCGATATTCCAGCTCTTCCTGAGTGAGAGTGATTTTGGCTTGTGCCGCTAGATGCTGCACTATATTCAGATAAGTCGGTTGATCTGCTGGCTCAAAGGTGAGGGTTAAGCCAAAGCGATCGCTAAATGAAAGTTTTTCCTGCACGGTGTCCCAGGCGTGGACTTCATTGTCGCTAGTTCGGGGGCGATCGCCAAAAAATTCCCGGATCAGATGCCGCCGATTAGAAGTGGCATATATCACTACATTTTGAGGTCGAGCGGTCAAATGACCTTCAAGTACAACTTTGAGAGCTTTAAAGGCATCATCATCTTCCTCAAATGAAAGGTCATCGACAAAGATAATAAATTTCTGTGGCACATTCCTTAGTCGTTCCACAATTTTTGGTAGGTCTTTCAAATCCGACTTAGTAACTTCTAGTAGGCGGAGGGGGCGATCACTGTACTCATTTAACAGTCCCTTGACTAGGGAAGATTTACCAGAGCCCCGACTGCCATAAAGCAACACATGCAAGGCTGGGTAGCCTGCTAGTAAAAACTCTGTGTTCTTCAATAAAGCATCGCGCTGAGACTCATAGCCCACCAACTCTTGCAGTTGGACTGGATCGGGGTAGGCAATGCCCACCAGTTGCCCCGACTGCCAACGCAAAGCGCGATAGGCAAATATTCCAGTACCAGATTGGCGGTAGTAGGCTGCTAGCTCCTCCAGTGCGTCTGCCCAATTGTCTAGGTGTTGCAGCTGAGATCGGATTGCCTCTCTCCCAACTGGCTCGTGCTCCCAGGCAATAGGTGTAACTGGCAGCGCTGCTGCCGCTTGCACCCACTGACCAAGATCGCTACTGCATTTATAGAGATGATGCAATGCTTGTAAATCTTGCTGAGCGGCGGCTAGCAAGGCTGGTGGCAAATCCGCCAGATCTTGCTGCTGGGCAAGACTGGTGAAGGGGTTATCATCTGTGAGAATTTGGGTGATTAAGTAATCTCGCCAGCTTTGATTGCTGCTAGCAAGGGCTTTGAACCACCTACCATAGGCTTTGATGCAGGCAAGTTGGTCGCTTTTGCTATGACTTAGAGTTTGTAATAGGTTGAGGAATGCTTGACCAATTTCGCCACTGAGGACAGATTGATAGAGCAGTAAGGAGGCGCAGGAATGTTGCAAAATTTGCAGTGAGGCGATTGCTTGAGTATTCATTAATCAAAGATGGTTGATGTACCTCAGCTATGGTAGATTGTCAACCGAAGGTTGCAGCTCAATGTAGTGCTAGCTGCATAGATTAGATTCAGTCCAGCAATTAGGTTTTTTTATGAATTTAGGTATTATCGCGGCGCTTGCATACGGCATCTTAGCTGTGGTTGGTGGCATCATTGGATACATTCAAGCCCAGAGCAAAGCTTCGCTGATTTCTGGTGGCATCAGCGGCACATTATTGCTTTTTGGCGGATTGATGCAATTACAGGGACAGAGCTGGGGACTTATTTTAGTAACAATTATTACAGCTGTCCTGATCATTGTGTTTGCTATTAGACTAGCTAAAACTCGCAAGTTGATGCCTGCCGGATTGATGGCGATTTTAGGTGTGATTGCACTGGCAGTGATGCTGAACCAACTCCTGGCTTCAGCATAGCGACAGCCCTTTCACACTTCCTGCTCTATACCCTGTGCCCGTAACTGTGCTGCCAATCTTACCGCTTACTATTGAGGCAATTCATTGCTTGTCCGTCAGGCGACTTGGATATGGTTTTCGCTTCAGGACCTCTGTCTTCTCTCAACAGGCTGAGGTCAGATTCTATACTTTCCAGCAAGCTTCTGACTATCAGAGTATGCTTCTACTCCCAAGCACAGCCCTTGTTCCCAAATATCGGCTTCTGGAGAAGTACCTAGATTTTAACTATACCAAAAATTAAAGATTAGAGCCTTGCCTTTTCAAGATTCCCTGCATATAATTCCCGTAAAATCACTGTTTTTGAGCATATCTGCTGACTCAAAGTTACTGGCGGCAGCAGCGTGAGCAGTAATGACACAGATGCCATTGCAATTGAAGACCTGTGGAGCAAGTGACCAATCTGGAGAGGAAATTGAAACAAAATGATTTGTGTTGTCAAAGGCAGAATTCATGTGTCAACAGACTGCGAACTGAATGTAGTACATCATTGCAACCTTTCTTGCCGTGCCTGTACGCACCTTTCACCAACATTAGAAAAATACTTTGTAGATGCTGATAAAATATTTAATGATTTTTCAACTTTAGCCAAGTATTATTACCCTAAAGCTGTGAAAATACTTGGTGGCGAACCACTGCTACATCCAAATTTGATTCAAGTAATCGATGCCATTCGTAGTTCAGGTATTACCAACCGTATTCATATTGTAACAAATGGTCATCTACTAGCAAAAGTGTCAGATCTGTTTTGGCAGAAAGTCGATGAAGTCCAAGTTTCTGTGTATCCGGGAAAGGAGATAAGTGCTGAAGTGTTAAAAACATTTCAGCACAAAGCTAGAAGCTATAACGTGGCTTTTCAGTATTTGTATTTTGATAAATTTCGCGAATCTTACTCAGAAATAGGTACCAGTAACGACAAACTTGTTCGCCAGATTTATTCAACTTGTAAGATGGCTCATCTCTGGCAATGTCACACAGTTGATGATGGATATTTTTACAAATGTCCTATCAGTCCGTTTATTCCAAAAGTCGTTACTAATAGTGTAGTCAAGCTGTATCAGAATGGCATAAAAATTGTTGACTCGCCTGAATTCGCCAATGACTTATTAACCTATCTGGAATCCCCTGAGCCTTTAGGAGCTTGTTATCATTGTCTAGGTAGTGTAGGTAGGTTATTTCCACACGAGCAAAAAGAACGTAAGACATGGCGTATACAACAACAACCCTCAACAGAAGAATTAATTGACAAGGAGTACCTTGCTACATTAGAGGATAATCCAAATGCAAAAGATTCATGTACGCGCTACCGTTCTCGTGTAAAAAATCTTTTCGTGCGTGCGCAGCGCCTTCAGAGAAATTTGGCGAAGCAACAATGAAAGACGACGTAGTTGTTTTTTTGAAGTCTTCATCTTTGCAAGAAGTTTAATGTGTCAGCCTTCTTAGGGAGAGGTGCCAATTGCTTTGGCGCTGCTGTATAAAAAGTTCTGACTGCGCATGATTTTGTAGAGGTTAACGTCCGCTTCAAGCAAGCAGGCATGACCACTATAGGGCAACACTACCATAGTTGCGTTAGGTATGGTATTTACTAGACGTTTGGCTTCAGTCAAAGAGGGCAAAAGCCGATCGCTGGCACTAGCAATTACCAGTACTGGTTGAGTCAACTGGCATAGTTGGCGCTCGTCAACGTCAAACTCTCTGACTAAAGACAGCCTCCAGCAGACGGTTTCCGCTGGAACAGACTGCATCGTCTTCAGCAAGTCGCAGAGATCGCTTGGTAGAATCCGTCCCACTGCGGCCATGAACTGTAGAAAACCCTCCGCACCAGTATGAAACAACCATGGGGGCACCAAGTGAATAAGTTGCGATGCCCAACCATACCAAGGGCGGTGCTGAAAAGCAGAAGCCGGGTTGATGAGAATGATGCGGTCAAACAACTGGGGCGACGCAATTGCTAACTTCATTGCCAGACAAGCTCCAAAAGACTCACCGCATAAATAAACTAGTCGGTGAGAGTTTTTTGCTAGTTCAGCGTGGATTAATGCCATTACCTTAGTGGTGAGTTCATCCCAGCTCGTCAACTCGTCATGTGGGATCGCCAAGCACTGCACGTCAAAGGCAACTTCCAATCCAGCCGTTTGCGTTCTCAACAACTGACCAGTTCCATCCATCCCTGGTAAAAATACAAATAGTGGATATTCCGGTCGTAGTCGTTTGGGAGTGAGGAAACAAGGGGAACTCTTAACTTTTGGCATTGGTGTTATTCCTCTAATAACACCCTTGACGCAGGAGACTAGCAATTTCTGTCTCGCAGTGTTCAGTCAATTCAGCCACAACAGTTTTTGCTTGTTTACCTTGATACTGTTGCAGATGCTGCGGCTGCATCCAATATGGATGACCGATCAAGACTGCGACGCGACGGTAAATGACAAAGGGATGCCAACCGGCTTGGTTGAATAGAGGCTCTGAGGGGTCGAAGAGACTCAGAAGCTTGAGCGGTACTGCTGAGGTATTAACTTCTTCCAATGAGGCGATCGCAATCGGCAAGATTGCTAAATCTTGCACTGGCGATTCTCCAGTCAAGACGCGACTTTGTGAACGCAATGCCAAATGGGCAAATCCTCGCTGAAACTTACCCATTTGACAAGGTGGGGTCAACTGTACCATCGGATTTGCCCCTTCCGGGAACACCCCAACAGCCTGAGAAGTATCCAATAGCCTCAGAGCTTGCTGAAAAAAGTTTTGCTGTCGGTGTTCTGGCACTTCTAAGGGAAAGCAACCTAGTTGCCCAGTGACAATCTCCCGCATCAC
Source organism: Chroococcidiopsidaceae cyanobacterium CP_BM_RX_35 (assembly GCA_019242465.1). The sequence goes on from JAFAVL010000276.1 coordinate 8,824, forward strand.
TGGCACTTGCCCCATATAGTGATGGCAAGCAAAGCGAATCGGACGATTTAGTGCTGTCATCAGCACGGGTGCATCCATGAAGCCACGGTGATTGCTGACCACCAGCATCGGTCCTGATAGGGGGATACGATCCTCGTAGTAGAGAAATTGCTGTGTTCCCATTGCTGAGAGGAACCAGCGAGAAATTTGAAGTGGGCTGTTTGCACTCATGCGTTGCAGATACCAATTTGTTATCTAACAGTTCAGCTTTTCTTATGCCAAAGTGCATAAGTTGGGCTCTACTTAACTAAAATTTTACAATTTTTTACGCTATAGGGTGAGTATCCTACCAAAAAAGCTTTAACTCTAGCCTAACTCAAATCGTCCCTAAACCCTCAATAGCTCTTCCTAGGGCCTTGGAGAGCAAACAAAGCTTTTAAGTAGGCAAGAAACCGTCAATTTCAGCTATTTTGTGAGATATCAACGCAATTTGATTTTATTTGGGTATCTATTCCAACAGGGTTAAGACTGTTACATGCCTATACTGCCCATAGCCTAGGCAGGGGAGAGAAGAAATTGGGATCAAACTGCATAAGCCTAAATACTCAGTTATGATGTGGATTAAGATTTAATAATTTGTTTTTTAAACTTCCATGCATCCACCCAATAAAAACAAAGAGACGTTTGCTCTAACAACGCCGCTTTACTATGTGAATGGTTTACCCCACCTTGGTAGCGCCTACACGACTATAGCGGCAGATGCAACCGCTCGGTTTAAAAGACTACTTGGTAAATCAGTATTGCTGATTACGGGTACGGACGAACATGGGCCGAAGATTCAACGAACGGCAGAGAGTTACGGGCGATCACCTCAAGCACACTGCGACGAAATTGCTGCTGGGTTCGCTGCACTTTGGCAGCAACTCAACATTGAGTACGATCGCTTCAGTCGCACCACTGATCCCCGTCATGCAGCGATTGTCAAAGAATTTTTCCAGCGTGTGTGGGATGCGGGTGACATATATCTAGGTCAGCAACGGGGTTGGTACTGCGTCTCCTGTGAAGAGTTTAAAGAAGAAAGAGAACTGTTGGAGGGACATCGCTGTCCTATCCACATCAAGGAAACGGAGTGGCGAGATGAGCAGAATTACTTCTTTCGGCTATCGCGTTATCAAACTAAGTTAGAGGCACTGTATCAAGAGCAGCCCGATTTTATCCAACCGACTAGGAGCCGTAATGAAGTCCTGAGCTTTGTCAATCAGGGAGTACAAGACTTTTCCATTTCGCGAGTAAATATGGACTGGGGCTTTCCAGTGCCAGTCGATCCTCATCACACACTTTATGTCTGGTTCGATGCGCTACTAGGTTACGTAACGGCTCTGCTTGAACCAGGTTGTGAACCGACTTTAGAGAATGCTTTATCCAAGTGGTGGCCAATCGATTTGCACTTAATTGGCAAAGATATCCTGCGTTTCCATGCTGTTTACTGGCCAGCAATGCTGATGTCTGCTGGCTTAGCGCTGCCAGGGCGAGTATTTGGGCATGGGTTTTTGACTAAAGATGGTCAGAAGATGGGGAAGAGCTTGGGTAACACCCTTGATCCCGTGGAGTTAGTCAGTCAGTATGGTGCAGACGCTGTGCGCTACTACTTTCTCAAAGAGATTGAATTTGGAAAAGACGGAGACTTTAACGAAACTCGGTTTATCAACATTCTTAACGCAGATTTAGCAAACGATTTGGGCAATCTACTGAATCGGACGATGAATTTAGCGTGGAAGTACTGTGATGGTCAAGTCCCTAGTTGCTCAACTGAAGACTTTTCCGTCGAACATCCGCTGAAAGCAATTGGTTTAGATCTAGGGGAAAAAGCCCAGCACGCCTATGAAGCTCTAGCATTTAGTCAAGGCTGTGAGGCAATATTAGGCTTGGTCAGGGCTAGTAATAAGTATATTGATACGCAAGCTCCCTGGAAGTTATATAAGCAAGGGAATCAGCAGGAGGGTGAACAGGTACTATACGCCATTCTCGAATCTGTAAGACTTGCAGCTTACCTACTTTCGCCAATCATACCAAATTTAACGAATGAAATCTACAGACAATTAGGTTTTGCTGTTGACTTCAATGATAAGACACAAATCTCAACACAGGTACCGTTTACAACTCATGCTACCTGGGGAATACTAAGCGATAAGCAAAAGTTAGGCAAACCCCGACCTGTTTTTCGACGAATAGAATAGCTAGAAGCCGTTTACCCGCTCCAATCTGCTCTTTTGGACCTTAAATAAAGTCAATAAACTTACACTGTCCCTGTCAAGTGTTTTAAGTAAACCCAAAACAATTACGACATTTAGCAATCATTAAGTTTTCGATTTTTCATAAAAAACTGAGGCATAACTACAATGTTTAGCGATTTTGAAAAAGACTCAATTTTTACGCCAGAACAAGTTTTAGAAAATCGAGGTCGTGTTGCCATTTTTATCGATGGCTCAAATCTATTTTATGCAGCCCTACAACTAGGAATTGAAATTGACTACACTAAGCTGTTGTGTCGGCTAACTGCTGGTTCGAGACTATTACGCTCTTTCTTCTACACTGGAGTGGATCGCACAAACGAAAAGCAACAGGGTTTTCTCCTATGGATGCGGCGCAATGGCTATCGAGTTATTGCTAAAGATTTAGTGCAGTTACCAGATGGCTCAAAGAAGGCTAACCTAGATGTAGAGATCGCAGTAGATATGATGGCTCTAGTAGATTCCTACGATACAGCTGTGTTAGTAAGTGGTGATGGCGATCTGGCTTACGCAGTCAACGCAGTTAGCTATCGTGGCGCTCGTGTAGAGGTGGTGAGTCTCAGATCAATGACGAGCGATAGTTTGATTAATGTTTCAGATCGCTACATTGACTTAGAGGGGATCAAAGAAGATATCCAAAAAACTCCCCGACAAAGCTATACCTACCGTCCCTTATCAGGTTTGGGTTTATTGGACGAGCCTCAAGATGGCAGGATGTAAAGCAAAGAGCCGAGGCGTAACTTCAGTCTCGATCGTAGTTATGTTGTTGCTTGGCATAACTGCCTGTAGCTCTAAAAACGCTACAGAAAACCAAGCAGATCAAGCCAATTCGAATCAGCCGCACTATGAGAGCAGCTTAACTTTCAGCGACGTGACTTTGGAGCAGACGAATGCACAAGGAAAACCTGTCTGGAACGTCAAGGCAAAGCAGGCGATCTACAGCCAAGATAAGAAAGTAGCTAGGGTTCAGAGTCCTACGGGTGAACTATTCCAAGACGGCAAAGTGGCTTACCAAATTACTGCCGCTCAGGGAGAGATCCAGCAAGATGGCAAAAAGCTGTTTCTCAATGGTCGAATTGTGGCAGTTGATCCCAAGAATGGTGTGATATTGCACGGTAATGAATTGGAGTGGCGACCAGATGAAGACTTACTGATTGTCCGTAACCATTTGACTGTTAACCATCAACAAATGCAGCTTACTGCTCAAGAAGCGCGAGTGTTTAGTCGAGCATCTCGTATGGAATTGCAAGGGCAAGTGGTGGCGATTGCAGCTAATCCCCGCCTGCAAGTGCGAACAGAGCATTTGATCTGGCAAATCAAAGAGCAAAAGCTGATCGGCGATCGCCCTGTTCAGATTGCCCGCTTCAATGGTCAAACAATTACTGACCAAGCAGCAGCAAATCAAGCCGATGTTGACTTAAATACTAAGATTGTCACCCTGAAACAGAATGCCCAACTGTCCTTAGTTGACGCACTTAACTCATCTCCTGCCGGGACACGGCAGCAGAAAGATAACCCGCCGTTACAGGTAGCTAGTAACGAACTGAGTTGGAACCTCAATGCCGAAACCTTGACAGCCAATCAGCCTATACGCATCTTGGATCGTACACACCAAGTGACTGTGACTGCTAATCAAGGCTGGATGGATCTACAGAAAAAAGTTGCCTATTTGACCGGGAAGGTTTATGGTGTTGGGCAGCGTGGTCAGTCCTTACAATCTATACATCTAACTTGGTATCTTCCCAGTCAGTTATTTGAGGCTAACGGTGATGTTGTCTATCACCAGGTCGAACCAGTAGCGAGTTTTACTGGTCAAAAAGCGGTGGGGAAACTCCAAGACCAAAGCATTGTCGTCAGTGGTGGTGGAGTCGTGACTCAATTTACTCCGTGACTTACTCCCAGCACCAAACAGAGTTTTGGTTGTGTTGTAAAAAAACATCAGTCAAATCTTTCGCTCAGAGTTGTCTAATGCCACGGGCTAACCCGCGGCAGACGCCAGTTAGAAAGTCCAGATCGAGAGTTTCTAGGCGATCACTTGCCTTGTGGTAGTGGGGATTTCGCAAAAAAGCCGTGTCTGTTACCATGAGCGCCCGATAACCCCGATCCCAAAAAGAAGCGTGATCGCTCTGCCTTGTCTGCGGCACAATTAGACCTCGATTGGGT
>JAFAVL010000333.1 GCA_019242465.1 Chroococcidiopsidaceae cyanobacterium CP_BM_RX_35
CTCTAGTGCTGCCAGAAAGCGGTCTTGCATGAACTCTGGCAGATCCTGTGCAGTTCGTAGCAAGTCGGCAACGGTACTCCAACCGATCGGTTGTGGCAGCGATAGCTCCATAGCTAGCGCCACTGCTCCCAAGTCATAGATACTAGCTCGTAGAGTGCCAGCCAGAGAAACCCCGTCTAGGGCAAACTTGACTATGTCGAGGTTGACCCGCACTGGCGGCTGGGCAATCTGAATGCTTTCTGATTGCCGCACTCGCACTGGTGGTATATGCCGATGCACTGTTGGCTTTGTCAGACAGATCTGCGCTTTGTCCAAATCGATCTCATCACCAATGTCGTAAAGCTGATACAGGGTTAGCGTACCCAACTGAATGTCGGGCAGATGGGCATTGACCAAACAGTTGGTATCTGCCATCGCTACTAGGGAGTTCTGATCTAGATGTCCGGTCATGCAAAAAACCTAACCTGTGAAACCTTGAGAGAACTGGCAATCAGGGCGAGTCATTCTTGGTGTCGCTGCTACCGCCAATAATTGCTTGCACTACTGTCCAAAAGGTCCACAAGAATGCTGCTGCTAAGAGGTATAGCACCAAAAGACTAGCAAGTGCAGAAAAGGGTGAAGTGAAAAACAGGAGCAACCCCGCAAACAACAGAACCGTCACCAATACCTTGTTCATGCCCGCCGCCATTAACGCTTTCTACTCAGAGCCTAGCAAGGTGTGGACGAATATTACCCCATTCAAAAGACAGAAAGCGCGAAAGCACTATAGAGCGAGCTTGGTATTACTCCCTTAGAACTTATCCCAGCTGTAATAGGCAAATAGTTCAACCTGCCTCGCTTAACTGGATGTCTCAGTTAGCTACTACCCTAGTAAAACTTTCTCATAGTCTCCCTTCATATCAGCTGAGTTGCACATCAGACCAAGAGCAGTCCCCAGCTCGCATTGATTGTCAGTGCTGCAACCATGAAGGTGCCCCAGCTCTTTAAGAGACTTATGTCAATCGGTAAAGATTTTCCTATTCCTTTAAGAAATATTGCAAAAGCTTGCTTCAGTTGTTAGCGTATGCACAAAGCCAAGCAAGCAACATTTGTACTCAAAGGAGGTTCTATGTTGACAGCCGCTATCGTACTTTTACTCGGTTGGCTCCTAGCTTCTACTATCGGCACCTGGGCATACTTTGCTGGGAAGTCTAATGATGACCCAAATTTTCGGTTGCCTCGCTTTGTGTCAAAGCAATAGACATCAAACAGAAAAGTTACGCTTCAATCATGCACAGGAGCCAGCGATGAACCAGCCCATCGAATTATCTTTAGAGCAAGAATTTGGTCTGCAAAGCTTCTCAGACCAAGTGCAGCAAATGTCCCGTGAGCAAGCCCAAGAGTTTTTGCTTAAGCTGTATGAGCAGAAAATGATTCTGGATACGACGTATCAGCAACTTCTGAAGCACGAGTGGAAACTAGATTAAGATTTCCCTTCTTGTTGATTCACTCCCACGCAATAAGAGCGTGGGATTCAGGACTTTTTCAGAGATTGCAGGCACAGCCTGTCTGACAGCCCCTAATTCGAAGGTGTTTAAGATTTTGGCAGAAAGATCTGGGGCTAGAAAAACTTCAGATATCGCTGAACTTCCCAGTCAGAAACATGATTATGATACTCCTGCCACTCCTGAGTTTTGTAGTCCATAAAGGACTGGTACATTAGAGTTCCCATCACAGCTTCACTTAAGGGGTCAGCAGCAAAGGCTTCCACCGCCTCACCTAATGTCCGAGGTAACGTCCAAATTCCTTTTTCTTTAAGTTCTGCTTGCGAATAGGTATACATATTTTCTGTGTGCGGTGCTCCCGGATCGAGTTCCTCCCGAATTCCTTCTAAGCCTGCTGCCAAAATCATGGCAGCTCCCAGATAAAGGTTGCTGGAGATGTCGGCGGCGCGGCATTCCACCCGTCCTCCGGATAAGGGAATACGCAGCATGTTGGTGCGGTTGTTGCTGCCGTAGCAGATGTAGACTGGTGCCCAGGTAAAGCCAGACATACTACCCCTAGCTACTAATCGCTTGTAGCTATTAACGGTAGGAGCGATCACCGCACAGATCGCCGCAGCGTGTCTGAGAACTCCAGCAATGAATTGGTAACCTAGTTGGGATAGACCACAGCCTCGTGGATCGTCGGCACTGAAAAATAGATTTTCACCCGTCACCTGGTCAGCTAGCGACATGTTGTAGTGCGCCCCACTACCTGTGCGATTAGCAAACGGTTTGGGCATGAAGCTAGCAATGTAGCCATATTTTTGGGCAATTTCTTTCACCATCAGCCGGAAAAAGGTCAGCCGATCTGCCATCCTCAAAGCGTCGCAGTAGGCAAAGTCGGTTTCAAACTGCCCATTGGCATCTTCGTGGTCAAAGGAGTAGACATCCCAACCCAAGTTGTTCATAGCTTGGACGATTTCGTCTACCCAGGCGTAGTTGTCTAGCAGTCCTGGTAGGTCATAGCAAGGTTTAGCTAAGGTGTCACGCTCACTAATGGGAATAAACTTGCCATTTGCTGTTTCCTTAAGAACAAAAAACTCCGTCTCAATCCCAAGATTGAAGGTAAAGCCCATCTCCGCAGCTTGGTGCAGCGTCTGTTTAAGAATGCTACGACAGCACGCCTCAAAGGGTTTCCCTGACAGGTACAAATCGCTGGCGAACCAGGCAATTTCTGAATTCCATGGCAAAATCGTGACGCTAGCGGGGTCAGGCATAGCGGCAACTTCTTCATCGCTCACCTCCTGCGGAACGCCATCTAATGCTGCTCCAGTGAACAGCTCTGACCCTTGCATCATCTGGTCAAAGTGCGAAAGCGGCACCACCTTAGCTTTACACATGCCATGGAGATCTACGAAGCTAGCTAGGGCATATTTCACGCCCTGATCTTTAAGCGAGGTCTTTAGCTCTTGAAGTTCCGGTGTAAGTGATTCACCCATGACATATGTCCTGCAACAATTTTCTGTTTAAGCTCCACGACGCTCAATTTGCAAATGCTGCTGAGCTTCCACAGGCCACACGCCTTTGTCAACCACGTAATGCCGATACCAGAAGATGGGGAGAACCAAGGCAATAAAGCCCAAACCGTACCACAAAGCATTTGGTGCAAATACATTAGCACCAAAGATGATGAAAGAGATGTTGAGCAGAGAAAGGATGGGACCAACAATGTAAATCATCCAGTTCGGGGCACGGTAGGGACGGTTTACACTAGGACGGTCTAGCCGATGCATCCAGGCAGCGTTCATATCCATGCTGATACAGAGTACGTAGGCAACACTGGAGGCAGCTAGGACAAAAATTGGGCTTCCCAAGGTCAGCAGGAAGATATTGAAGATGAGGTCGCACCACATAGCTGTGGTAGGGACACCGTGACTGTTCAACTGGCTTAAGAACTTAGGCAGGATGCCATCCATTGCAGCCTGATACAGCGTCCTAGAGCCTCCAGCCATCGCCGTGCTGACTGACAAAATCAACGCAAAAATTAGCATTAAGCTTAGCAAGTTACCAGAGCCAGTGCCGAAGGTGATTTGGGCTAACTTGACAACAGCAGCTTGAGGATCACCTCCAGCAAAAGTGGGATCAGTTAGAGTTTTAATTCCCAGCACGCCCAAGAACGTGAACGGCAGCAGCGAGAAGCAGAAAAAGCCAAGTACACCAGAAGAGATAATCGCCCGCAGGTTGTCCTTAGAAGGATCTTTAAACTCACTGGTGTAACAAACGGCTGTCTCAGCGGCGTAGGTTGACCAAGCAGCAATAAACATCGAACCCATAACCAGTGTGAAGGCTTGTTCACTGAACCAACTGGTCGTGCCCAGCGGGATCAGCGGCACAAAGTTGGCTGGATTTACTTTCCCCGTAATTAGGGGGACAACGCCAAGCAAAATAATCGGAATCAGGGACAGTAGCGCCAGGAAAAATTGGGTTCTTGCCGCTCGCAAGATACCTGTGTGCTGGATGTAAAAGCTCAGTAGCAAGATCCCAATACCGATTAGGATTGAGCCACTGAACGTGAGCTTAATTCCTGGTAGAACCGCAGACAGATCGAGCAGTGTGACTGAGAATTTGCCAAACGCTGTATTGGCAAAGAACGCTGTGACAACGTAGCTACCAGCCAGAGCTGCTCCAATCGCCAACACGGGAGACCAAGCAAACCAATAGCTCCAGATATTAATGGGGGCGAAAATTTTGCCATAGCGAATCCAGGCAACGGCACCATAAACGGAGGCTCCCCCTGACTTATTGGGAAACATCCCAGCAATCTCGGCGTAGATAAACAGCTGAACGAACCCGATTGCTGATGAAGCTAGCCAAATAATCCAAGAAGGCGTACCAATAGTTGCGGCGATCGAGCCAATCGAAAATAGGCCTAAAGTAGATGCACCACTGGCAATCCAGAAGGCGTCCTTCCAAGTCATTAGTCGTTTCATGCCAGCGGTCTGATTTGCAACCTCTGGAGTCAGTACTTCATCCCTCGTCATAGTCCACTTCTCCTTAATGTGCTTACCACGCATCTAACCTGCGCTATTGAGATATCGTTGTTATTACAAGTTCAAACCACTTAAAGAGGTACACTCTTTCCCCCTGCCTCTTATGGCAAACAGTCCAGATATGTCTCCAAATCCCAACTGCTAGTAGTAGACAGAAACCGTTCCCACTCGTCACGCTTGTACCAGGTGTAGAGCATGTACATCTCACCAGGCAGAGCCGACTTGATCGCCTCATTTACTGCTAGGCGCTCTAGTGCTTCACCTAGAGACATGGGCAGTTTCTTGACTTGTTTCCCGGCTGCCATTGCCTCGTAAAGGTTGCGGCTTTCGGGTTCGCCAGGATCGAGGTGGCGCTTGATACCATCGTCAAAGGCTTTAAGTATTGCTGTTGCCATCAGGTAGGGGTTGACCATGGAATCGACGGCGCGGTACTCAAATCGACCAGGGGCAGAGACGCGCAGACCGCAAGTGCGGTTTTGATATCCCCAAGCGGCGTAAATGGGTGCCCACAAACCTGTATCCCACAAGCGACGATAGGAGTTGACAGTTGAGCAACCAATTGCCGTCAGTGCTTCTAAATGCTCAATGACACCACCAATACACTGCAAGCCAATCGGACCAGGTTTAGGCTTGGATTCGGGTGATGGTAGAAAGGTATTCTCGCCACCATTGAGATAGGTAAAGCAGCCCTCTAGCCCCGGTAGCTGCTTCAAGCTCAGAGTATTTACCTTCTCTTCACCCGCATACCAGAGGGAGAGGTTGTGATGACATCCAGAAGCAGAAACACCCATGAAAGGCTTGGACATGAAGCAGGCAATTAGATTAAACTCGCGAGCCACTTGAGCGCAGATTTGACGATAGGTTGTGAGGCGATCGCATGTCCGCAAAGCATCATCAAACATGAAGTTCAGCTCCAATTGACCTGGAGCGTCTTCATGATCTCCTTGAATCATGTCCAGCCCCATAGCCCGTGCATACTCGATCACCCTTAAGAACACCGGACGCAGCTCTTCAAATTGGTCAATTTGGTAACAGTTAGGCTTCGTCACCCCTCCATCAGGCTTACCATCTAGTCCCTTTTTGAGCCACATCATCTCTGGTTCGCAACCGTGACGCAGATGCAGCCCATTGTGTTCTTGCTGAAACTGCGTGTGGATGCGCTTGAGATTACCTCGGCAATCTGATGTTAAATAGGCTCCTGGATCGACAGTCTCTTCTCGATTGCGGAAACAAGTACAAAAAACGCGGGCAACTCGCTTGTCCCAAGGCAGTTGGCAGAAGGTTTCCGGATCGGGAATCGCAACGAGTTCCGAAGCTTCTGGTCCGTAGCCGATGTAGTTGCGGTAGCGGTCAAGGAAGAGGTTGGCTGTTGCCCCATAAACCAACTGAATGCCGCGCTCAGCTATTGTTTCCCAATGATCTGCAGGTACACCTTTACCAACGATCCGTCCTGTGACTGAGATGAACTGATAGTAGATGTACTGGATACCCAGTTCATTGATTTTCGTTCGCACCTGCCTCACCAGCTCACCACGACTCTCTGCTGCTACGTAAGCTTCTAAATCGGTCAGTGCTTCGACTTTCGTTAAGACTCCAGTCACTGCCAGTCCTCCAGATATGCTCTGCTTGCTAGTAAACAGATCTTGTTATGACAACTCTGTATCGGCAGATACACTAGTCAAAATGGAAAAGGTTTCCACGGCACCCAATGTGCCCAGAGCTGAGCTAAAGACCCATCTGCAATCAAGGCATCAAGAGTAGCGTTGAGTGCCTGTAACAGTTTCATCTGACCCCGGCGGACAGCAATACCGAAAGGTACCTGGGTAGGGACACTAAAGGCAATCCGTAGATTTGGGTCTTCCTCCGCTGCCACAATCAACACCAATTCATCATCAATCAGAGCGTCAATCTCGCCTGCTCGCAATGCCTCCAACATCTCCGGTAGCACTTGGTCACTACCCGGAAACGGAACAATTTCCACACCAGCGAAACTCCTCGCCAGAGTTAAATTGGTACTGTCTGCTAACCCGCCAACTCGCAGAGAGGATAAGTCATCTGGGGAATAAATTGGGCTATTTGCCTGCACAATCACCGCTTCATCGAACAAGCCGTAAGGTCGTGTAAAGTCCGCCCAAGCGGTACGCTCCTTAGTAATTGCCTGATTGAACCAGATAACATCGTAACCTCCAGTTTGCAGACAGGGGTAAAAGTCTGCCATGGGCAGGTTATGCCATACGGGTTCTAGCCCTATCCTGTCACATACGACTCGCGTCAAATCTGGCTCGTAGCCTAAACGTGCTCGCTGCTTCAAGTAACTCATAGGGCGAGCGTTAAAATCGCTGGCGGCAATTTCTAGGTATCCAGGCATAACCGTATTTATATTCATAGTGGTAAGAATGCATAAGTCTAGCGCTCAATCAACGAGGATCTTAAGGAGACGGAAGGAAAATCAACAGTAGTTATTAATACAGTTTGTGCTAAGGCTCTTGTTATTATAACAAGTTATATATGGTTATCATAAAAATTATGACCTTTGCCTCGATCCAATTAACCGAAAAACAAATTTCTCGCTTTCGAGCCGCTGGTTTTCTGGTTTTAGAAAAATTAATTGATTCTGAGCTTGTTACCCAGTTAGTTGATAGGATTGAGCCATTATTTGCTGGTCAGTTTGAAACTGGAATTTATCCAGATGAATGGTATTGGCGACCGGGCTTAAGCTTACCAGATGTGACGCGGGAGATGTGTAACGTTTGGAAGAGCGATCTGACTGTTGCTAGCGTAGTTCTCTCTACAGAAATCGGTCGTCTTAGTGCTATCCTAGCGGGTTGGTCAGGGGCTAGGATTGGTCAAGACAGCCTTTGGCTGAAGCCAGCAGGCGGTAAAGAAGTAGCACTACATCAAGATTCCACATATATCAGTTACATCAGCCCCCCAGAAATGATCACTTGCTGGATTGCACTAGACAATACCAGTGCTGATGCTGGCACAATTGAGTATGTTAAAGGGTCCCACAAATGGCCTCTAGGCGAGCAATTAGGCGATTTTCACGCCCCTGACCGCAATTACCACTCAGCCATGGAACAAGCAGCAGCTCAGGTTGGGGTGAGTGCACCTGAGATTGTTAAGATCGAAATTCCAGCAGGTGGTTGCGTTTTTCATCACGGCAAGACATGGCATGGTTCTGGTAAGAATACCCGTTCTGACAAAATTCGCCGCAGCATTGGCATTCATACCCTCTCTTCAGATGCTTGCTTCCAGCCAACAGGAGCCGGATACATCTATGGGCGCTACAAGCGGAATGATGACAATACGATGGATGAAAACTTCTTTCCTATCTTATGGACTCGTGACGGCTACAGAACTCCATTTTTAGCAAAATACTGTGAAGACGCTTTAGCAAAACAAAAGAGCTTAGCGGGTAAAAGTTAGATTGAATCTTTGAATAAGCGCAATACGGCTCGACTCACGGCGGAAGGAGCTATTCCTAACTGTCGGGCTGCCTCCGAAAAGCTGCAACATTAAGCGGAGCGCATAAAAATCATCAGGCTTTTCAGCTTGTCCATTCACGCCAACGCATCTTTGAATTTTTTGCACAACTGTTTTGAATTTTAACTACTTTCCCCTTTTTTCTGTATAAGCTACCGTTTAGACAAGGTCAGGACTTACGCAGAGCCAGGGGAACCCGGTAAGTCAAGGAGAGCAGCAACGAATGTGCTATAAGGGGCAAGTCAGCTGCCACAAAATACGATTTACTACATCCACTTTTTTTAGTAAAAAGCGTGAAGCCGATTCAAGGTCAAAAGGAGGACGATTTCAGACCAGCATTCTCCGCACTCACGAAAATGCTGGTTCAGTCATGTTCACACGCTTATTTGCCGCTCACGCGCAGCACGATTTTGCCCAGATAATGCTGTTTCATCGCTTCCTGCGCTTGTGCCGCCGCTTCGAGTAGAAACGTCTGCGCGATGTGAACTTGAACCTGGTCGATGCTTACCAATCGGTTGAGATGGTCGAGCAACATCGGGTCAACATTTGTCTTCTTGAGTTCCACATTGTCGGGCGCTTTGGGTTCGGGCATCACGCCGGTCGGAAAAGAGATGATGCCGCCCTGACGCACCAAACTCAGCGTCGATTGAACATTGTCGCCGCCCACCAGCACCAGCGCGGCATCGAAGCCGTCGGGCGTAAAGGCGCGGGCGCGTTGTCCAACGTCGTCACTGTGTCCGTCTACTGCTTCATCGGCACCCAACTGCTTGGCTAACTCTACGCCGTCCGCGCCCGATGCAATGGCAAAAACGTTCGCGCCGATGCGCTTGGCGAGTTGCAGCGCGACGTGACCGACACCA
>JAFAVL010000419.1 GCA_019242465.1 Chroococcidiopsidaceae cyanobacterium CP_BM_RX_35
ATAAGTTAAAGATGATATTTAGATTCCTACTCTTTTCCTACGACGTCTGATACAAATAGAAACGGTTAGCTGTTAGCGCTAGATTCAGATTGAGGAAGTTATTAATGCGGCAGATTAATTTTTTGATGATTTTTGTCTTTTGTCTGACCTTGGTTTTATTTAGCTTGGAAAACAATAAGCCAGCTACTATTCAACTTGTGAAATACCAAGTGCAGGCTCCGCTATCAGTTGAGTTGATTCTAGCAATGGGTGTGGGAGCTGTCCTGGCGTGGGTATTTAGTGTATGGACCCGGTTGCAGCGACGGCTAGCAACTCGCGGAGAAGTCAGCCAAAGGGATGCCCGAATTCAGGAATTAGAGCAGGATGTTGAACAATACAAATCAGAGATGCAAGCACAACAGCTGACGCTGCCTGCTGCTAAGGAGACTCTGCACCAAGAAGCACAGGCAGCGTGAATTTAGCCTTCATGCTTTAATTTCAACATGTACCATTTGGCTTAATATACACAGCATGTGGATTGGTGAAACTGTCTACTGATAAGGTTTGCCAAATCTGCTCATCCAAGTCGCAAGGGATCGCGTTCAAGGCAACATCTTTTGCCGGAGAAACGCCAACTGCCTGGACCTCGAATTCAAAACAGTATGGACGCTTCAAGTCTGTTTGCGGGCATTGCACTATTAATTGAACTAGCTGAGCGGGGAGAAATCGATCCTTGGGATGTCCAAGTCATCGAGGTGATCGATCGCTACTTGAGCAACCTTGTTTCGACCGAAACCGCATCTGCTGAAAGCTGGGAAGCAGATTTATCTCAGTCTGGACAAGCTTTCTTATCAGCATCTCTGTTAGTGCTATTCAAAGCTAAGACGCTGGTTGAAATGCTGGAACCGCCAGCAGTCAATTCGGAGCAGTCAGCAAATAATTGCCTACTAGAGGCTGAAGACGGAATTCAGGTGAAGCTGCGACTGCATCTAGAGCAGCAACTTCACCGTCGCCCGGCGGCTTTGCCACCTCCAAGACGCCGGGTGACCCTGAAAGAACTTATAGACCAGTTGCAGTTAATGGCAACTCAAATTCAGCAGCAGGAAGCAACGGCACTCGCCAAGGCAACCGCTCGTACTCGTCGCTTGACCAAAGTTGGTACTAATCAAGCGGCTCGAGAAATTGCTCAACTGGCTCATCAGGAGAATCTTACCGAAGTTGCTGCTCAACTAGAGCTATTTCTTAATCGTCATCTACATCTGATTTTAACGAAGTCACCTCGCTCGGTGGAGGGAACCTCCGGACGGACTGGTATGCCTGCGGGAGACTCGCAGGCAACGTCCTTGAGAACGCTGACCTCAAACCAAGACTGGCTGGACTTAGAAGATCTCTTAGAACTATGGACGCAGTCACCAACAGTAATACCTGTAAAGCAGGGCGGTCATGCCGCCGTTGCCTCTGTAAGAGAGGGAACTACACAGCACCACGACCGAGTTGGTGTCTTCTGGGCGTTGCTATTGCTATCGGCTCAGTCCAAAGTTGAGCTAGCCCAGGAGGAGTTTTATCAGGAAATTAAGATACGGCCAATCTCCTCCTCAGTTGGTGATCTTGGCAATGACTTAACGTTAGAATTATCCGATGATTCAAATATCAATAGAGTAAAGTGAAGTGGCTTGAGGTTGAGGAATAAATCTTTATGAAAGCCATGATTCTGGCAGCTGGTAAGGGGACGCGTGTCCGACCAATTACATACACGACTCCCAAGCCGATGATTCAAATCCTGCAAAAACCAGTGATGGAATTTTTAGTTGAACTACTACGCCAGCACGGGTTTGACCAGATCATGGTCAATGTCAGCCACCTAGCCAAGGAAATTGAAGACTATTTCCGGGATGGTCAGCGCTTTGGAGTACAGATCGCCTATTCGTTTGAAGGGCGAATTATTGATGGAGCGTTGGTCGGGGAAGCAATTGGCTCGGCTGGGGGTATGCGACGCATCCACGACTTCTCGCCTTTTTTTGACGATACTTTCGTAGTTCTCTGTGGTGATGCCCTCATCGATCTGGATTTAACCGCAGCGGTGAAGTGGCATAAAGCTAAGGGAGCGATCGCCACTGTTGTGACGAAATCTGTCCCTCGCTCGGAAGTTTCTAGCTATGGTGTCGTTGTTACTGACGAAACCGCTCGGATTCAAGCCTTCCAAGAAAAACCGTCGATGGAAGAGGCTCTAAGCACTCAAATCAATACTGGCATTTATATTTTTGAGCCAGAGGTATTAGAGTACATTCCCTCTGGGCAAGAATATGACATTGGCAGTCAACTGTTCCCGAAGCTAGTGGAGATTGAAGCACCTTTTTACGCTATCTCTATGGACTTCCAATGGGTAGATATTGGTAAAGTGCCGGATTACTGGCGGGCGATTCGCAGTGTTTTACTTGGGGAAATTAAAAATGTGGCAATTCCGGGGCACCAAGTTGCTCCCGGCATTTACACTGGTTTGAACGTGGCTGCGAATTGGGATAAAGTTGATATCAAAGGTCCAGTCTATATTGGTGGCATGACCCGGATTGAGGACGGGGCTAGGATTGTGGGACCAACCATGATCGGTCCAAATTGCTGGGTCTGTAGCGGGGCTACAGTTGATAATAGTGTCATTTTTGAATACTCTAGACTAGGACCAGGAATCCGGTTGGTGGATAAGTTAGTGTATGGGCGCTATTGCATGGATAAGACTGGAGCTGCGATAGATGTTCAGGCGGCTGCCTTGGATTGGCTAATCACCGACGCCCGTCAAACACCACCGATACATCCTCCACTAGAGCGACAGGCGATCGCCGACTTGCTAGGGACAGATGCTATCTAGTGAAGAGTGAAAAGAAGTGAGGAGTGAGGAGTAAAAGAAAGATTTTATGCATCACTAATTAATAGTTTCGGCTTTTTCTTTACCTTACGCCGACAAATAAGTGTAACGGCTGAGACTCTGCTCGTAGGTTTGT
>JAFAVL010000685.1 GCA_019242465.1 Chroococcidiopsidaceae cyanobacterium CP_BM_RX_35
ACCCTTGGGAATCACAATCTGCTCTACAGCAAGTCTGGCTTCCTCTAAAGCATCGAGTTCATCTTCACTGCCATTTCGAGCAAATAAGCTAAGTTCGCGCTCATCAGTCGTGACAGGTTCTTCTAGATCTAACAAACGTCTTAAGGCACGTGTGATTTGGGGGATGGTGCTAGCTTTAATCATATGGATGGGAACCTGACGCACTCTAGCAACATGCCTTAACTTGGAATGGTTCTTCACATGCGATCGCAGTGCCAGAATCGCATCAGCACTGTCGATATCCTTAGTTAGCACCACTGGCAAGCTCAGCACCTGGATAACCTGTTCTAACTGATGACGACTGACACCATAAGGGTAGATGTGCAGCGGCAAATCTTCGCCATTGGGACCAGGTCTAGGAGAGCCGTAATCATCAAAGCGATCTGTCCTATCAAGGGATTCATCCA
The DNA here is from genome assembly GCA_019242465.1 of Chroococcidiopsidaceae cyanobacterium CP_BM_RX_35. The sequence goes on from JAFAVL010000685.1 coordinate 447, forward strand.
GCAATCGCTCAAACTCAGCTGCCCCAACAATCTGCTCTCGCTCCCCCACTGTTGGTAGTGCCAGCATTTGTCCAGTTGCCCGCCAGCCAGTTGTAGGAGTAGGGGAGTAGGTCGTTCCATCTGTGCCTGGAAGCAACCCAGCAGAGATAGTGGGTGCGGAACGCGTAATCGCGACCTGGCCAGATTCATTCACAGTTCTAACTTGCAGCAGCGGCTGACGTCCTCGCAGGAGATTGTCTACCGTTTCAGCTACACTTTCATGTACCACCCAACGCTGCCGTTCTAGCATTTCCACCGCAATCTCAAACGTCGGTGGAGCTTTACGTTCTAAAACGGTTTTCTGAGAGCGCCGCCGTCTTGCTTCTTCATCACCCAGGGTTACAGCCTGGATGCCGCCAACCAGGTCAGACAATGTGGGATTCTTGATCAGGTTGTCTAGCTGATTGCCATGAGCAGTACCTACCAGTTGCACACCTCGCTCAGCGATAGTACGGGCTGCTAATGCTTCTAGCTCGGTACCAATTTCATCAATCACGATCACTTCTGGCATGTGGTTTTCCACTGCCTCAATCATCACCTGATGCTGGAGTTCCGGGCGGGAAACCTGCATTCGCCGAGAGCGACCAATCGCTGGGTGAGGGATGTCTCCATCTCCAGCGATTTCGTTAGATGTATCAATGATAACCACACGCTTATTAAGTTCGTCTGCCAAAACGCGAGCAATTTCCCGCAGGGCTGTTGTTTTTCCTACACCTGGGCGACCCAACATCAGCAGCGATTGACCAGTCTCTACCAAGTCGCGGATCATGCCAATCGTGCCGTAAACAGCCCGACCAACCCGACAAGTGAGACCAATCACCTCACCTGTCCGGTTTCTGATGGCACTAATTCGGTGCAGAGTTTGCTCAATTCCTGCTCGGTTATCCCCGCCAAAGTGGCCGACTCGCTGAATGCAATAATTCAGTTGTTCGGCAGTAACTACTGTTTCGGAAAGATACTCTGATAGCTTAAGGAAGCGGGCCTCTGGACGACGACCCAAATCCATAACCACCTCTATTAAGCTGTTTCGCTGTGGGTGTTGCTCTAAGATCTGTCTGATATCTGGTGGCAAAATATCGAGCAATTTCTGGAGATCGTCTGTAATCGGCATGCTTGCTATAGTGAATTTTAAGAGCGATGGCGAAAAGTCAAAGGAGCGAGACTTTGTTCGGCACCCAGGCTAAGAGCTACCTGTGGTGACTTGAGCTGAGCAACGAGAGTATGAGCAAGCGTTACAGCTTGCCAAAGCAAATCAGGATGAGCCTCCAAGCGCATAGTTGGGGTCCTACTAGCTTGATTCACCTCCATTTTTTCTAGTTGGTCGAGAATGGGTGACAGTAAAGCCCGGGCATAGCTACCGTAAGCCACACCGGAAATGAAGGAGCGCGAAGTCCGAGCAGAGGCTCCCTCCGATCGGAACTTCGTAAGAGAAGGGAGGAGTGGAGGAGAGGGAGCCTCCAAGAGAGCATTCGGCTGCGCCTTGTCCTCTTCTGTCCCCCCCTCTTCCCCTCTCCCCCTCCCCCTCTCCTCTTTAAGCAGCCCTAAAGCTCTCAGCTTGGCAACTGTGTAACTATTGGTGCCGCCAGCTAACTGCACATAGCCTGGTAAGCCTGCTGCCAAGACTTTTTGACCCAATTTCACAGCAGCTCTAGTGGTGCCATCGCCAATATCACCGCTCATAGGTCGACCATCAGTCTGCCAAAGTAGGGGGCAAGGAAGGGGTGAAATTAGGTTGTAAATGCTTCCTAAGTAGTCAATTAAGTCGTCTCCATCAGGGCAGCTAATTGCTACTAGCCTCAACTGGTCTACCCACGGTACAATTGTTTCCCAAAGCCGCTTAAAATCAGCCAACCGTCCCACCTGAGTATGAATTTCTACAGCATCTATTCCAGTTGACAGCACTAGAGGCGCGATCGCTCCTGGTCTTGAGACATATGAGCGAGTATAAATCAACTGGCTAGGACAAACTGGTAGACAGCGACCGCATCCATAGCAGCGATCTGCCATCACCCCAGGAAGGAGAGCAGGGACAGCAGGGGGAGGAAACACAATGGCTTGCGCCGGGCAAATATCCTCACAAGGACGCGGACAGTCTGTGGGACAATCAGCCCGGTTGAATTCTGCTTTACGAAAATGCGGATCTTCCCCATCGTTGAAACTTACCATCAACCAGGGTGGCGTCTTTCCGCTCCCGCCGCCGCCTCGCTGTCGTGCCTCATCAGTCAGACGAGTTGCAGCCTGCCGCGCTTCTTGCGCCGCCAAGATGACAGCCGCATCAGCCGCCACATCAATACAATCAGCACCAGCTAACGTGTAGGCTAAAGTTAAATTTCTAACTGCAGGTAGGCTCTGGAAGCTGGCTCCGCAGATTAGCTTGAACCAGCGACCTTTCTTTAAAGAACTTAAGGGAGAGTACAGATCGGTCACACTTCTATGCTAATGTGCGACTGCAAAAATTAGGAGGTGAATGGAAAATTTTTATCGACGACTCAAGGGTTCGCGCCTTGCCCCGGCGACTCAAGAGCGCAAGCTCAACCTCCTCTACCAACCAGTACTTATACGGTTTGATAGCCAGGTGATAGCGTCTCTTTAAGAGGCAGCCACCGAAAGATGCGATCGCTTCCTCTTTCTAAAACCACTTTCAATCGTGGATCGAGAGTAGGCAAAGTAGTTAGGTACTCAACTTCCTGATTAGAAAGGACATGTCCTTCAATAATCCATAACACTAGACCCTTAGACTTAGGAGGCAGTTTATCTAGTTGATAATTCACAATCGGTGGCACGTAGTAAATATAGCCAACTGCTGCCTCGTTACCGATAGTTTTCTTGCCAAGGTGAGGAGGTCGGACACCATGAACTCTGGTTAAAAATGCTGCGAGATCTCCTAATCCTCGAGATGTAATGTGCAACGTGACATAACCAGCAGCGCGTAATCGGCGTTGATATCGACCTTCGTATCCGCCTTCAGGTGGTACGTATAGACCAAGAGCACCGCACTTTTCCAGTTCGCGAATCATTTTGTTGCCAGTAGTGATAAGTGCCATTGCGAAGATGTGGTTAATGAATAGGGCAAGAGCTTCTCTAAGTAGAGAAGTCTGATCGAAGGAAACCTCCGCTCTTCGTAGCTCTTCCTTTCGTAAGCTCGGAACTTCGGGTTCTCTATATTACTATCCCCTATCTGCTGATCTTAGGAAACATAGATACTCAAGGGTTCGCCCTTGACTCAAGAGCGCAAGCTCAATAGTGGACAGAATCAATGCTCTCTTGAGCGGCTAAAAAACTTGTCTATTCAGTTGCCAAGTTTGAAATAATGATTTAACATTCTAGATCGTGGTCAAAAAATTGATTGACCAACGGAGCTTGAACTTAATCTGTTCAAGTGGTCAGCGAAGCTCCGAGCGGCAATGTTGGTAAGCAACAACATTGTATAAGTCTCAAGGTTCGGATACTGAGCGGTCTACCGCCTAAGTCCGACTGAGTTTAGGTAGAGCCACAATCGCTCGGAAGACAACATTAGCTAACCGAAGGCGGAAATCCTTTCCCGCAGCAGTGGGGAAGGCATTAATGTCTAATTTGGTAAAGCAACTTTTGATAGCAACAAAGTTGGGAGGGGTATGGGAAGCTGGCTTTTTGTCTATCAGCCGTCAAGGTAACCATACCGCAAACTTGCTCAGGAAGTGAGTGTTAGCCAAGCGGGTTCGCCTATCGGTTGGAATCCGGTTTGTATGATGCAATCGCGTAGAAAAGGAGAAACCAGTCACTGTGTCTGTAGGTATCCTCGGCACCAAGCTGGGCATGACCCAAGTGTTTGATGAAACAGGAAAAGCCATTCCTGTGACAGTTGTTCAGACGGGTCCATGCACTGTTACACAAATAAAGACAAAGCAGACAGATGGTTACTCTGCCATCCAAGTTGGGTTTGGAGAAACGAAGCCCAAGGCGCTGAATAAGCCCTTACTGGGTCACCTCGCCAAATCATCTGCCCCAGCGTTGCGTCACTTGCGTGAATATCGCTTGGACAACACAAGTGAGTTTGCCATGGGTCAGCAACTTAAGGCAGATATTTTTACTCCCGGACAAATTGTAGATGTAATCGGTACAAGTATTGGTCGCGGCTTTGCTGGATATCAGAAACGGCATAACTTTGGGCGAGGACCAATGGCTCACGGTTCCAAAAATCACAGGGCCCCTGGTTCCATTGGTGCTGGTACGACACCAGGTCGTGTCTACCCAGGTAAACGGATGGCAGGTCGTCTAGGTGGTGGACGGGTCACGATCCGCAAATTAACCGTGGTTCGGGTAGACGTAGAGCGCAACTTAGTGCTGATCAAAGGAGCTGTTCCTGGTAAGCCTGGTGCTTTGCTCGACATCGTACCTGCGAAGTTAGTAGGAAAGCCCAAAACGTGAGGCGTGAGTGCTGAGTCATTCACATCAACAAAGGTTGTAGAGAGATGGTTGAGTGTGTAGTACGGAACTGGCAAGGAGAAGAAGTAGGGCAGGCAACGCTGGAGTTGCGGGTTGCTAA
>JAFAVL010000820.1 GCA_019242465.1 Chroococcidiopsidaceae cyanobacterium CP_BM_RX_35
CCCCTCTGCTTCTAGCTGTTGCAAAATCACTAAAATCTTACTCTTCAGCTCCGGCAAATTTCGCTCGACGACATTCCACACTTCGTTTACGTCCACACCCAAATAATCGTGAATCAACACATCCCGAAATCCGGCAATTCTTCTCCAAGGAACCTCTGGATAATTCTGCCTCAACTCTTGAGACAGCTGTTTAACGCCCTCGCCTATCACCTCAAAATTCCGCACCACTGCATCTTGAATTAGCACGGACTGGAAGAACACTTCCCGTCCCCCTTCTGTATAAGACTCAATTCTTTGAATCCGCTCTAACAAGTCATTCAAGTACAGCCGATCATCCGTCACAGCGGCACTGCCTCACGCAGAACGCGTTGGCGTATTGGCTCCCGCAGTCCCTTTTCGTTTGCTACATCTACCTGACAACCCAACAAATCTGATAAATCCTGGATTAATGCCACCCGATCCAGCAGGCTGCGTTCCGGCTCTAACTCGACTAGAAAATCGACATCGCTATCTGGTCCGGCTTCCCCTCGCGCCACTGAACCAAAAATCCGCACATTCCTTGCCCCATACTTCGCTGCCAGTTCTAGGATATCTTCCCGTTTCTGCTCTAAGAGTTGGTTGAGCCGAGTGCTACTACTGCTGGTCACTGTCTATCTCCTGCAAACTGTTTACACCCAAAGATACGACTGCTTTCTCTAAGACTCTAGCCCAATTGCAGCGATCGCCCCGAATCAAGTCTTTTTAAGGCAAGCCATCCTACAAAAAGCCTGGGAAAGATAGCAAGCTTGCTAGCAGTGTCAGAATTGAGACAGTAAGTAACGTATTTGGCTTATGACTAAAATCCTGACGGCTATCTTCGATGGTGAGGTTTTACGTCCAGATTCGCCACTGGATTTGAAGCCTGACACGCGCTATGTAAAAACAGATAGATTTTGTTCGTATTCTTGAATCCGCTGGTTAACGTTATTTTCCACCTCAACGAGCAGCTCTTCATCACTCTTATCCACGAGCGCAAGATCAGGCGCACCACGCTTACGATTCAAGTCCCAGGTAGACGTAGTGTTCGTCAAGCACCTCTTCGTAAAGATGAAACGTGTCACCGCAAGCAAGAGTTGATTTCGTGGACATAGACAGTCTCCGCCAAGAAAATGCAAGCTACGACTAATGAAGGGCGATCCAGTCCCAAGGCAATAGCTACTCACCAGCTCATGCGCTCCACTAAATTTAGCGATGCCATCATTGAGTTTGAGCTGACACTACCACTAGCTTTTGAGCAGGTGAAAGACCACGAGGAGAGGTGATAGCATCTGTAGGCTCAATCACTTGAGCCAGGGCATCTAGTTCATCTCCAAGATAGTCTGACTCCACCAGCATCTCTGGCTCAACCTGCTCATGCTTACTGCTTCTGAATTCGGTGACATGAGTGGAATGTCACGTGCTGATGCGGACACCTTCCTGCGTTCGCTTGGTGCAACCGTTAAAACTACCGCAGGTGGTTAGACTGAGTATAGATTTCCTGACAAATCTACAGTATGGATTCGTCCTGATGGAGAAGTTGTACGCACACCTGCACCAACTTATGGACCTGATGGTTCTCGCACAAACAAGGGTGCTAGGCTCGACCAAAACGGAGACCTAACACCCAATCACAATACAGGAGAAAAATTGAGTAATTAACATGGACTATGTGCTACTTAATCTTGGCAAAGCTGCATCTCTGGTTACAAATATACAGGTCACAAAGTGGGGAAGTAATGTGGTGGTTTCGTGCCTATACGATCCTCTAGGAGCTTCCCAGCCATATCAATTGATATTTCGAGAATGCCGTGAAGTACGATGGCAGACGGTTGAACTAGAAAATGTGCACGAATCAACTGCTGATCTCATCGGTTTCTCTGTCGGTGCAGGAGCTTATCAGGAAGCTGCTGTACTTACCACCGATGTCTTCGAACTCTCTATAATCTATAGCGATTTTGTTTTTCAAAAAATTGATAAAGGAAGCTTTGTTCAACTAAAAGGCTTCAAAAGCTTCTACGTCAAGCCTAGCTCTTAGAAAAAGCTTCGGGAACAGTCCGTTATTTCTCACTCCCTCACCCAGTTAAGGTAAAACCCATTCAGGCTCAAGGTTTTAGCAAAATTGGTTGTCAGGCTTGTGACAAATCCGGGTGATAGCTTTCGGAAAACAATCTGTCATTTTTCCGACCCTGTCCAACTCGGTCACAACTCAAGCTAAGCTAGGCTGATAGGGATTTCAACCGCGAGACTTGTGAAAAATCGGGCTGAAAGTTCCTTCATGTTACAGAATGTCTTTGGCTTCAAACGCTGTACGCTGTCCGTTAACACCTTACACTTAGTTTTGAAGCACCTAGATGTAGCAGCCTCCGGGCTAATTTTGCAAAAGTGGGTTGACCAACAATTAGAGGCAGCTATCCCTTGGGAATCGATAGCCATTGATGGCAAAGCTGTACACGGAGCCAAGGAGCAGAACCTCCCTTATGTTCATTTACTCAGCGCCTTTGCTAGCATTAGCAGCAAGAATTTTTAACTGAAATTTGTCGCTCCTGGCATCTAGTGAGCTTAGAGATTTGCTCCTATCAAGTCACAGCTAATGAGCCTGTAGCCAATTCATTAAATCTTGTATCGTCGAGAAATCCAGTAAAGCTTCACCTAACTCTTCTAACTGGGTAACAGAAAGTGTCTGGATCTGCGCTCTCAACTCTGGGGTAAGTTGACCCAGCCG
>JAFAVL010000081.1 GCA_019242465.1 Chroococcidiopsidaceae cyanobacterium CP_BM_RX_35
ACGCTTGCACCAGGGCTCCAGTTCCGCCACGGGGTCTCGCCATACCTGGATTATGGCGCATTGCCATCATGATAGAGCCAATTCCCAAGCTTTTTTGGGAAGGAGGGGCACCAAGTTCGGCTGCCAGACGTGCCAGAGGAGCTTTGAGAAACTCGGAATCAAACCATTCGTTAAGGACATCTTCAGCACTGGTGAGCATAGTGCGTACAAAGTCCAGCGTCTTGTTAGGAGAGCCGATAACGGAAAATAAATCCTTCAGCTTTTGGATATCATAGTTGCCAACTATATCCACAACCGACTTTGGCGGTGCATTGAACATAGGAATCATCGCCCCAATCGCCCGCTGCCAGTATTCTGTATATTCAGCGTATTTTTTGGCATCCCGTTCACTGTAGCGGGCAATCTCGGCACAGGTTTTCTCAAGAGATTTGTGACCTAAGAAGTACTTCCCGTCAGGATGGGGACAAAAAACAACCGGATCGCAGTAAAGATACTCCAATCCATACTTTTCTAATTCTAATTCTTCGACCACTGGTCCTAAGTGAATGAACTCATGGTCGATTGCACAGAGATTGAACTTAAATCCGGGGGCTTCTTCCGGCAAAGATTCCTCGGTAGTCGCTGCCCCACCAGGAACTGAACGCTTCTCTAGCAGCAGAACGCTATATCCAGCTTTGAGCAGATAGGCCGCACAAACTAGCCCATTGTGTCCTGCTCCAATTATGACAACATCATACGCTTGCATGTCTGCAGCTCCAAGAATTATCCGTATCCTCCCAATCTTAGAGACAAGCTAAAACATCTATTATCCCTCGCCAGCTAGAGAACAGGGAGGTGGGGGCTGTCCTCTACATTGAGGGCAGCTGCCTAACACGGGCTGCGGCATGAATTGTTAGACTACCTTGATGGACCTCCAGATCCTTGATTCGTAGTATCATCGTCTCCAAGTCAAAGTAAGGTAGATTTACCAATTCATTAATCTTGGTCAGCATGGCAAGCGTGATTTCTAGTGAAATCCCCCCGCCTTCAAGGCATTGAAAGCTCTCTAGTATGGCGGGTTGTGAGAGAGTACGAGGGCGAAATGCAGACGTGAAACTGACTTGCTGCGACTTGTTCTGTTGGTGCATCAACATTTTGCCGTTAAAGACCATCTTGCCCTCACCCGTTAGGAGCAACTCCATCTGTTGTATTTCCAGACTTACGGGGGGCTGATCTTCTACTTCCAACTCTAGGGGTTTGATTTTGCTATGGATGTAATCTGAGTTGAGCGCCCGGTTGATATCTTCTTCTGTCAGTAGCAGCCGAGCATTGGCATCTAGTGGTTCATTCAGTTCAATTTTGCCGAGCAGAACACTCAAAGGAGCGATCGCCACCCGATCCACTTGCAGTTCTATCTCCTGCACCCGGATATCCTTCTGTATAACTAAACCCTGACCAACCAGCGAGACTGAATCGGCTTGTCCCTGAACTATCTTTAGCAGATTGGTGCGGACATCTACATCTATGTTTTCTACTCCATCTAGCTTATTAGATAAACCAATTTCAGCTGCTTGCGAGAGCGCTTGCTCTTCCAGCCGTAGATCATCTGACATCATATGCTTTCCTATATCCTGTCACTGCTTAATCTAGACGGTTAATACTCTGCGGCGTATCCGCATTACGGTCTAATTTCCATTGGTAAATACACGGTAGCCATAATCGAGCAATACGGATATCCTTGGTAAAGTGAAATTCCCTAAAGAGGCAGTTCATTAGCATACATTGACAGATAGTGGGCTAGACTTTGCTGTTTGAGACGTTGCCCTGACTGGGGTCATACTTTGTTACCTCGTGCTCTTAGTGAGAACATGCAGCTGGAACAGAAAGTTAATATCCTCTTGGTTGACGATCGCCCGGAAAATCTACTGGCTTTAGAGGCGATCTTGGCAAGTCTGGGACAAAATTTGGTGAAGGCAAATTCTGGCGAGCAAGCTTTGCGATGTCTGCTCAAGCAGGATTTTGCTGTGATTTTGCTCGATGTTCAGATGCCAGGAATGGATGGGTTCGAGACGGCAAGGTTAGTTCGAGAAAGAGAGCGATCACGACATACCCCAATTATTTTCCTAACCGCCTTCAGCACAATTAACACGCATGTGTTCAAAGGTTATTCCCTGGGGGCAGTGGATTACCTGTTCAAACCGATTGAATCTGAAATTTTGTCATCCAAGGTTGCGGTATTTGTTGAGTTGTGGAGAAAGACGGCAGAGGTGGAACAGCAAGCAGTTCAACTCGCCGCTGTCAACGCCAAACTTAGGGAAAGTGAAAAAAGGCTAAGTCAGGTCAACGATGAACTAGAAATCAGGGTGCAGAAGCGGACTGCTGAATTAACAAAAATCAACGAATCGCTGCAATCTGAAATTGCCGAACGTCATCGAGTTGAAGGGGCGCTGCGCATCAGTGCTGAACAGCTAAAAGCATCGCTTGAAGAAAAAGAAGTGTTGTTAAAGGAAATTCATCACCGTGTCAAAAATAATTTGCAAATTATTTCTAGTCTGCTTAATCTGCAAACAGACTACATTTATGACAAAAAAGACTTAGAGATTTTTAAAGTTAGTCAGAATCGGATTGAATCAATGGCCCTTATCCATGAAAAACTTTATCAATCAAAAGATTTAGCGCGGATTGAATTTTGTGGTTATATCCAAGACTTAGTATCTAGCTTGCTATGTTCATACGAAATCAATTCATTTAAAATTAATCTTAAAATAGATATTGAGCAAGTTCTTCTAGGCTTGGATACAGCAATTCCTTGTGGTTTAATTATCAACGAGCTGATTTTAAATTCTTTAAAACATGCTTTTCCAGAAGGTAGGTCAGGTGAAATTCGGATTGATTTTCACGTAAATAGCGATAATAGGGTTGTACTTATTATCAGTGATAATGGCATTGGCTTTCCTCAAGGTATTGACTTCAGAAATACGGAATCACTAGGGTTGCAACTCGTTAACAGCTTAATGGGTCAGATTGGAGGTACTATTGAACTAAACGCTACTCAAGGTACAGAGTTTAAGATGGTATTTCCTCTGTAAAGGAGTCAGGAGGTAACTACATAACTGGTTTTTGCAGGAACAATGGTAATGCCGCGACGCACAGGTTGAACAGGACTTCTGCTGGATAACGACAGCCTAAAGCGCGACAAAATTGTGGCTAGCACCAGTTTCATTTCATACATCGAGAATGCCATCCCGATACAGCCACGACTGCCACCACCAAAGGGTAAATACTCGTATGGTGAAAATTTGCATTCTAAAAAGCGCTCTGGCTTAAACTGCTCTGGCTCTGGATACACGGCTTCTCGCCTATGAGCTAGATAGATGCATGGAACTAAAACTGTACCAGTATCAAACTTGTGCCCTACCACCTGCAACGGCTCCTGCACCATTCGAGGTACGCAAATCAAACCAATTGGATAAATTCGCAGCGTTTCTTGGCAGACTGCGGTGAGGTAGGGGAGTTGGGCAATTCCCTCTGGATTTAACTCGCCTAGGAGTTCTAGTTCCTGCCTTAGCTGCTCAAGGATAGGTGCTGTTGAGTGAATCAAGTAAAATGCCCATGCTAAGGCAGCAGCTGTTGTCTCGTAACCCAGTAATAACAGCGAAACTAATTGATCGCGTAACTCAAGATCGCTCATCTGCTGTCCGTCTTCGTCGCAGGCTGACATGAGCAGGGTGAGAATATCAGTACGCTCGTCGGTTTCCAACCGCCTTTGGGCAATCTCCTCATAAATCAAATCATCAATTCGCTGTCGGCGTCGTAGAAAGTGTCCCCACGGACTCCAAGCACCTAAATCTTGTTGTAGGGGTGGGAAGAAAAACAGGCTGGAGTATAAGGGAGTTGTCACATCTTCTAGCAGTGAACTCAGCAATTCTTGCAACTGTTGGTATCGCCAACCGGGGTTGATACCAAAGACAACCTGCAAGATAATTTGCAGGGTGATATCCGACATAAACTGCTGAATTGAGATAGATGCACCTACCTGCCATTGGGCTGTGACTTTTTCTGTAATCTGGCAAATTAATTGACCATATGCCTTCAGGCGATCGCCATGAAAGGGAGGCAACAATAACTGGCGCTGTCGCTGATGCGATCGCCCCTGCTGCAAAATCACGCTCTTTTCCCCCATTAACGGTTGAAAGACGTGGGTGGCTTTACCGAAATCAAATTGCCTTGCAGGCAGGGCAAAAATCTCTTGAATTGCCTGGGGATGGCTAAAAAATACTACTGGCGGAGAATTTAAACCAAGTACCCGTAAGGTGAAGGTATCTCCATAGCGTTGAGCACAGGTATCCAGAAATCTGGTAGGCTGAGCAATCAAGTGAAGTGTTTGCACCCAATACGGTGTCTGGGGACCAGCAGGTAACTTCATGAGGCTTATGTGCTATTCCCTGGTTGAATTCTCTTCGCAGTATTTTACCTCAAATTTATTTGTAGTTTCGATAATTCTCAAATAATAGATTTTTTGGCTCTCAATAAGAACAGGAATTTAATTAAATTAGCTATCGACTATAAACAAAATCTACTTTATTTGTTTAATTCATTACCACAATATATCCTGGTAAGTTTAGGAAATATTCATAATACCTATTTAACTGCCTAATCTCCAGCGAAAGTAGAAGTGATACATTTTGCTACAGTACACTTGTAAAATAATTGTTAAATTACTCCAGATAGTATATTTACTCTGACTAGCAAGGAAGCTCAGCATGACTGCATCGACCCAAGAGGTAAAATTAGCAACTCCAGATTTTAGCGAAGGAATTCAGTATTTTGGCGAAACCCTACCTGGATTTGAGACTTATGGTAAAACGCCAGTGATTGCCCAAAATAGTGTTGCGATCAGCGATCCTGCCGATCCAGCTGCTGTCTTCCAAACTTTACTTGCTGCTGACGCCTTACGCTACCTAACCCTGCAAATTACTGCTACCAAAGCCTCTGGACACCCTGGTGGATTTGCGAGCATTGCCGAAGCCTACGCTGCCTTAGTGATGCTGGGTCATAAGAACATCATTACCGAAGTCGGGCATCACGCCCCTGGGTTTTACAGCGCTATGTTCCTCGATCGCTCCCTAGAAGATATGGGGATTGCGACAGTGCAACAATTGCGCAATCGCTACCGGGAAAAACATGGGCTACTGGGACACCTCTCCGGTTACATTCCTGGTATTCTCGCCCCAGCTGGTCCTCTAGGGCAAGGACAGCACTTTGCCATGGCAGCAGCCAGGCTCTATCCTGACAAGCTCTTTCCCTTCACTGTTGGTGATGGGGGATTGGGTGAACCCTATGTGGTGAGCAGCATGGCTCACTTCCACACTGCCTATCCTGGCGTGACTAACTTTCTGCCTGTGCTGGTGTGGAACGGTTTTAGTCAGGAACACCATAGCATGGTTTCTACTAAGACCAATGCAGAGATGCTGGAGTATTGGCGCGGTAATGGGTTTGAGGAAGTCATTTTAGTAGATGCTAAGGACTTTGACGACAGAAATCAACCCGGTGACTACGTTGACGGTACCGCTTTCTCCCTAGAGAAGCGGCTGGAATTTACTCAGGCCATTCTCACAGCCGCACACCGAGCTGCCCAGTCAGCTCTCAATGGCAAACTCACAGTATTCATAGTTAAACAATTGAAGGGAGCAGGAGTTCATGATCGGGGTGCCAAATCTCATAACCTTTATGCCAAAGATACCTTAGAGAGTCCTCAGATCGTAGAGGCTCTGAAGTCTCGTGCCTTAGCTCCTGCTGCTTGGGAGCTGGTGCGTGCCAACTGTGAACGGGCTGGAGGTGGTCCCGCAAGTCGCACTGCCGTGACAGAATCAGTATTATCGCTACCAGAGTTGGGAGAATTGCCTCTAGAGGAATATCCTGTAGGTGGCGCTCCAAAAGTCGCAACAACAACAATGGGGCGGTTGGTAGCCAAGGTGGGAGAGCGCGATCGCACCTTCCTCGTCACTAACGCTGACGGTAACGAAGCTTCTGGGATTGCCAACATCAATCAGGCGCTCAAAATCATTCATCCCACAGCCGATCCCCTCTACAACCAAAACCCAGCCGGACAAGTCTACGAGCCGCTCAGTGAAGATGCCTGTGCCGGGTTAGCAGCAGGATCAGCGTTGATGGGTAGTCGTACCCTCTGGTGTTCCTATGAATCTTTTGCCGTCAATGGTTTACCCATCTGGCAAACGGTAACGCAAGCCATGGCAGAGTTGCGTCGCCCCACTCCATCAACGATTACCCTATTTACTGCTGGAGCATTGGAGCAAGGGCGCAACGGCTGGACTCACCAGCGTCCTGAAATTGAAGCCTATTTTGCTGCCCTAATGCGGAATGGTAATGTATTCCCTCTATTTCCTCCCGATGCTAATAGTATCCAAGTGGCTTACGAGTGGGCGCTGACGACTGAAAACAAGGGGATAGTGATCACGGCTAGTAAGTCGCCACTACCGATTCGGACAACGTTTGAGCAAACTCGCAAAGCAATTGAGGCAGGTGCGATCGCACTACAGGAAGTACCTGGTAGTAAGACAGTTGTGTTCGCTGTAGTGGGAGATATGGTGCTGATGCCAGTATTTGAAGCTGCCGCCTACTTAGAAGCCCAAGAAGTGGGTGTGCGGATTGTGTCAGTTGTCAACCCCCGTCGCCTCTACCGTCCTAGCGATGTGGCGTGGGATGGTTGTGCTGAACCTGATGGCAATTTCTTGGATGATTCTGGGTTTGAAGCACTGTTTGGTGGTGATGCCTTGATTGGGGTGACAGCTGGGGCAAGTGGGATGCTGGAACCTATGATGCTGCGGAGTACTGCCAAAAGGGATACTTTTGCCTGGAAGCGTGGGGAAACTACAGCTAGCCCAGCTGAATTGATGGCGTTAAATGGATTGACGGCTGACAACCTGACGAAACGTGCTTTGGAATTGGTTGGTTAAGCTGGGATGCAATGAAGCGTTACTGGTTGCGACAAGGCGTGTTTTCTAGACTCGGTTTGGGTTAAGCAGGTTCACGATCGCACTGACGAATTGTTCTGGCTCCAGCGGTTTCGTCAGGTGCCCCTGAAATCCAGCTTGCATCGCTCTTTTCTGGTCAATTTCTGCGGCATAGGCCGTCAGAGCGATCGAGGGAATCGTTCCTCCCTGAGTTGGTGGGCGCGAGCGGATCTGCTGCATCAGCATATAGCCATCGATGTTTGCCATGCCGATATCACTCACAATCACATCTGGAATTAACTGATCGATTGCTTGCAACGCCTCTAAGCCAGAGGCAGTTGCGATCACCGTTGCCCCATTTTGCTCCAGCAGGAAAGCTTCAAATTCGCGGGTATCTGTATCGTCATCCACGAGCAAAATTTGCACATTTTTTAAGCGCGTTTCTGAATTTGCTTGAGCCTGGATT
>JAFAVL010000286.1 GCA_019242465.1 Chroococcidiopsidaceae cyanobacterium CP_BM_RX_35
AACTGAGCAACGATTTGAATGGTTTTGGCTTCGGCTGCTAATTGAACGGTCTCAATCGCAGCTTGCACCACAAAGCGCAGATCAAGCGGGTGGGTGCGGAGATTGAGCTTGCCGCTGACAATCCGAGAGGTATCTAAAATATCTTCAACTAACTGGGATTGCGCTCTGGCACTCCGCTCAATCACTTCTATTGCGTGAGCGGCAGTCGCTTCATTCAGGGTACGGGCGCGGAGCATCTGTGCTTAACCCAGCATGGCGTTGAGGGGATTGCGAAGTTCATGCGAGAGGTTTGAGAGAAATTCATCTTTGACTCGGTTGGCATCTTCCGCTAACTGACGGGCTGACTGCTCGACTTCAAATTGCTTCCGCTCGGTGATGTCTGCGATCGCCAGCAAAATCATGTCAGCGTTGTCCTCTCGTTGCAGCTTGCAGGCCTTCAGCAGCATCGTTTTTTGCCCAATCTGCTCAAAACAATGCTCCACCTCAAAATTCTGAACCTGCCGATCGTTAATCAAAACCTCTTCCAGAAGCGATCGCAGTTGGGGAATATTCCACTGTCGATTGCCTAGCTCAAACCAATAAAGATTGCTGGGTTTCAGATTCAGAAACCTGAAACATGTTGTAGAACGCTCGATTGACCGTGTTCACTCGCAAATTGGCATCCAGCACCACTAAAGGGGTTTGCACCGTCTCGACGATCGCTTCTGCGTAGCTCCGTGCCGCCTCTAAGACCGCCGCATGGCGTTTAAGCGCGTTAATATCGAGAAACACCATGGTCACCCCATCAATTTGGTTTTCGCTCGTGCGATAGGGACGAATCCGCAAGGAATACCAATGGCCAGATTGTGTTTGAATCTCTTCGGCTTTCGTATTGAGCGTCTCCAGTACCTCCAACGCCATGGCTTCTAAGTTAGAGGCATCAAAATCGCTGCGGAAGTCGTTAAAGGGTCGTCCGACATCGGTGGGAATGAAGTTAAACAGGCGCTGGGCGGTGCGGGTGAAGCGGCGAATTTTCAAATCATTCGTCAGCATCAAGATCAGCACACTGATGCTATCAATAAAATTGTTCAGGTCACTATTGTCTCGGTTTTGTTGCAGATTGCGGCTCCGGAGTTCCTCGTTGGTTGTGCCAAGTTCCTCGTTCGTCGCCTGGATCTCCTCTTTAGCCGTTTGGAGTTCTTCATTGGTGCTTTGCAACTCCTCGTTGCTCGACAAGATTTCTTCGTTTGCCACTCGCAGGCTTTGGTTGAGATAGTTGTGTTCCTGAATCACTGCCTGCAAATGCGCTTGTGCCGAAAGCTCTCGTTGAGTTGAGGCTGCCAGCGCTTGACGAAGCTGAATGATTTCACGCTCTAAATCTTCGGGTTCCTGGGGTTCAACCGGAGTCGAAGTAAAGGGAGTGACCGGAGGTGAAACCGCTTCAAAAATGACCAGAAAATACAGCACGTTGGCGATCGTCGGTTGAAAGGCAATCACTTCCAGATTGAGGCAAGTTGATCGCTCACCCAATTCAAGCTGAATTTGTTCTTGT
The DNA here is from genome assembly GCA_019242465.1 of Chroococcidiopsidaceae cyanobacterium CP_BM_RX_35. The sequence continues at coordinate 1,532 of JAFAVL010000286.1, forward strand.
CGAACCGAGGTGTTTTCGGTTTGAGCTTGATAAATTGCCGTACGAAGCGGAATCGCCAAGCCTTCCCGTGCCATCAGCAGCAGGTTTAAGTCAGTAGTTCCGGGAGGCAGTTTCAGGTAGAGATCGGTGTCTCCGCGCAGGTGGAGAATGTGCATTTGGTCGTTCACCACGACGGACACTGGCGCATAGCGATTTGAGATTAGCTGATCCACTTCTCGCGCTAAATCAAAATTATTGGCAATGGTCTCAACAATTCGCTGCTGACTCTCGCCGCTGACCACGGGGTAGGGGCTGGTCGTGAATGAAAATAGCGGACGAGTCAAGGTCAACTTGCGAGCATAAATTTTGGCGGATTCGTGGACTGAGGTAAACAAGTCTGAGGCGGTCTTGATGCTTTCGGAACTGCCCAACATCAAAAAGCCGGTTAAGTTAAGACTGAAATGAAAGAGGGATATGATGCGTTCTTGCAACGAATCTGATAAATAAATCAGCACGTTGCGACAGCTAATCAGGTCAAGGTGGGAGAACGGCGGGTCGCTCCCTAAATTGTGCCGGGCAAAGACACACAGTTCTCGGAGGTTGCTGCTAATCTGATACCCCCCGGATATAGGGACAAAGAAGCGGTTGAGCCGATCGGGTGAAACTCCTCCAAGCTGGCTTTCTAAGTAGAAGCCTGCCCTAGCTTTGTTGAGCGCCGCTTCGCTGACATCGGTGGCAAAAATTTGGATCGGCGGCGTGGTGGCACGATCGCTGAAAAACTCTAATAAGCAAATGGCGAGCGAGTAAACTTCTTCCCCTGTGGAACACCCTGCTACCCAAATCCGCATCGGAGTGCTAGCCGTTTTGTTTTGGCTAATGGTGGGAAAAACCTGTGTTTTTAACTGCTCAAAGGCTTCTGGGTCCCGGAAGAAACTAGTGACGTGGATTAGAATTTCTTCATAGAGCGCTTGAACTTCAGCCGGATGTTCTTGCAGATACTGAGCATAATCCTCTAAGCTTTCGAGCTTATACAACAGCATCCGACGCTGCAGTCGGCGCTCGATCGTTGTGGGTTTGTAAAGCGTGAAGTCAATGCCGGTCCTGGTTCGCAACAGTGCAAAAATGGTCGCCAGGGCATTGCCGGGTTGGGGCAACTCCTGCACGACCTGAATCGGCTCTGAGCGGTGTAAAAAGTTACTGCGACTGAGTTTTGTCAGTTCTGTGGCAATGGCTTGCGGCGGTAGCACAAAATCCACACTGCCAGTCGCAACAGCGGTATTCGGCATACTATCAAATTTGGCGGTTAATTTGCATTGAGCAAACGTCACACCGCCCGCCACCTTAACCGCTTTTACCCCCTGCGACCCGTCTGAATCCAGGCCCGATAGAACGACTGCGATCGCTTTGTTCCCCCGATCCACTGCTAAGGAGTCAAAAAACACATCTGCGAGCAGATTGTGACCCTGAATTTTCTGGCGTGGAGCGAGATGAAAGATGCCGTCTACCAGAGTCATCTGAGCGTTGGGCGGAATCACGTAGATCTCATTTGGCTCAACCACCATCTGGTCTTGCACCTGACGCACGGGCATTTCGGTCAATCTGCCTAAGATTTCGGTCAGCAGACTTTCGTGGTTGGGAGAGAGATGTTGAATCAGCACAAATGCCATGCCTGTATCTGTCGGCAAGTGACGAATCAGGTCTGAGAATGCCTCCAGTCCCCCGGCCGAAGCAGCGATTCCTACCACCGGAAAAGGAGCATCGGTTTCAGCGAGAGGCTCTATGTCCATGGGTTCAGAAGTGTTGGCTTCAGGTGATTTTTTTTGGGGGGGAAGTCATAAACAATACATGCACTACTGAGTATTCGAGAATTAAGAATTGGGGAACTAAAAATTTTTCGGAAAATATTGCTCCAGCAAACGGTGAGCCATTTCACAGTCTGCTTTGCTGCCAAACTGACTCATTTCGATCGCCAAAGCGTTTAGTTGCCGCAAGGCTAAGGGCATTGGTTTTGCGCGATCGTTCTCCCAACGGTTTACGGTTACTAACGTCACACCTAATTTGGCGGCAAATTGCTCTTGAGTCAGCCCACACAGCGCTCTCAATTTACGGACAAGCTCATTTATATCAGCGGTCGGGGGGTTAGCTTTAGGCATTGTCAACGACATGAATTACCTTCGTCAAACGTTAGCGAATGATGCGTCATTTGATTATTATTGAACACGTCAAAAAGCTAAGGCAAATCTACCTTTCGATACCATTGTTAAGACGGTTTTGACTGTCATGGTACGGCTCAAGTGTATAACCTATTGGCTCTGGAACATTCTTTCCCTGTGTTTCTTCCAGATTTAGCTGGTGCTATGGCGCTAGTTAGAGGCTCACTTCTTGATCAGCCGTCAGTCTTTTTGCGCCCCCTGCCTCCCGTACTCCCAGCCCCCTCTTCAGTCAACCTAGAATAGAAAAGGCTGTTAAGAAGTGTAAGGTTTTTCATGGCGGATCAGTTAATTCGCGCCACAGCAGCGGCGGGTGGAATTCGTGCTGTGGGTGTTATCACCACACGCCTGACAGAAGAAGCACGCGCTAGGCATAAGCTCTCCTATGTGGCAACTGCTGCACTGGGTCGCACCATGTCAGCTGGACTGTTACTCGCATCCAATATGAAACGCGCCGGATCGCGAGTCAATCTCCGAGTCAAAGGCAATGGTCCATTAGAGGGAATTCTAGTAGATGCTGGGTTGGATGGAACGGTGCGTGGTTACGTGGACAATCCCAGTGTGGAGCTACCACCAAACGCTAAGGGCAAGCTTGACGTTGGTGGTGCGGTGGGACGAGATGGCTACCTCTATGTCGTCAGGGATGTAGGATATGGCTATCCCTACGCCAGCACTGTTGAACTCGTTTCAGGAGAAATTGGCGATGATGTAACCCACTACTTAGTGAGTTCCGAACAGACACCTTCAGCTCTGGTTTTGGGTGTGTTTGTCGGTAGTGACGGAGTCCAGGCGTCTGGGGGGCTACTAATTCAAGTCTTACCCAAAGCTGCCCGAGACGAAGCATTGGTACAAACCCTAGAATCACGGGTAGCAGCGCTATCTGGATTCACACCACTATTGCAGGCAGGGTTGATGCTACCGGAGATCTTCGACCAGTTATTGGGAGATATGGGACTAGAGATCATCCCAGAAACTCAGTTAGTACAGTTCCACTGTGGTTGCAATTTCGACAGAGTACTAGGTGCTTTAAAAATGCTAGGAGAAGCCGAACTCCAGGACATGATTGAGAAAGATCATGGAGCTGAGGCAACTTGCCACTTTTGTGGAAAAGTATACCAAGCAAGCAGCGACGAACTCGCTCAACTCATAGTAGATTTGAGAGCTGAATCCTGAGTTGCTCTCCTTGGTTAACCTGGAGTATAGATAGCTTTTTGTACATAGGGACGGTACTATAGCTACAACGATTGGCTCTTGCTAGAGTCAACGCAGTAAGGATATTTGGGTGTAAGTAATGAGTGAGCGGAGCATTCCAGAAGGTTGGTCTGCTGTGGAAGCACCAGGTCTAGGCGGCGGGTTGTCTGAACCAATTGCAAAAACCCCCGATCAAGACTTCGAGACGGTACCGCCGTCTGGACCTCAGGGTAATGGTAACAAGCTTCCTCGCCAGTCGAAGTGGCAACGCTGGTCACGAAGTTGGGTGTTGTGGATAGTTATCGGAGGCTTGACCTCGTGCGGAGCGGGAATCGTAGCGGTGGCGCTGATCTTGAGGTTGCCAGGACTGCCGAGCTGTTCATCAATTTTCTGGCCTACGGCTTCAGCATCAATGCGCCTCTACTGCGCTCAATCCGCAGCCGACAAGCACACAGTAGATGAATTACTGCGGGCGATCGCTCTCGTACAGGTACTACCACCCAACCATCCCTTACATTCTGAGATCAACCGTCATCTAAAACAGTGGTCATTGGAGATGCTAGATCTGGGAGATCAAGAGTTCCAAGCGGGTCATTTAGATGAGGCGATCGCCATTGCTCACAAGGTTCCCTCAGATCTGCCAGCTTTTCCATTAGTGCGAGAGCGAATAGCGACTTGGCAGTCAACTTGGTCAGCAGCCGAAGACATTTATCACAGTGCTAGGGTGGAAATTCACCAACAACGCTGGCACCAAGCATTTAGTTATGCGGCAAGCCTGCTTAGTGTAAACAATAACTACTGGGCGACGACTAAATATGAGGAATTGAATAACAGAATCGAAACGGCGCGAACAGATAGTAGAGAATTGGCAAAAGCCGACAGTCTGGCAAAAGCAGGGGGCTTAGAAAATCTTCTAGCAGCAGTTAAGATAGCAGAGTCAATCGGAGCAGATAGTGACTTTTTCCAGACTGCTCAAGCCGCAATTCCAGAATATGGGCGGCAACTCCTAGATTTAGCGCAGGCAGCTCTAGATCAGCATAATACAGATGCCGCCGTTAAAATTGCCTCATCCATCCCTGAGAGCGCCAAGCTCCAGGCAGAAGTTCAAGACTTCACGACCATTGCTGGAGCATGGCGTGACGCATGGAGTGACACGATTCCCAGCTTGCAAAGTGCGATTGCTGTGGTCCAAAACATCGGCTCCGATCGACCCATGTACAGCAAGGCGCAAGAACTGCTTGACCGTTGGCAACTGCAAATTGGCGATGTAGCTCATTTAGAGAAAGCCCGTGAGCTGGCTCAAGGGGGAGAAATTAAAGATTTGCAGGCGGCGATGACGGAAGCCCAGCTGATCCCAGATCAAAATCCAGATGCTTCAGAGCGAGACGAGGAGGTAACTGGTTGGCGACGGCGAATAGAGACGATTGAAGATCGCCCCTACTTAGATAAAGCTGAGCAGATAGCTAGTGGGGGAGATATTAATTCCCTGCAAGCAGCAATCGATGCAGCAAATCAGATCGCCAGTGGTCGAGCCCTCTATCAGGAAGCCCAAAGCAAGGTCGCAAATTGGACCAATCAAATTCAGCGGATGCAAGACCAGCCCTACCTAGACCAGGCTCGAACACTTGCTAGCAACGGTGATTTGCCAGGCGCGATCGCTGAAGCTCAAAATATTCAACCAGGACGAGCGCTCTCAAGTGAAGCACAAGCTGCCATCACTGACTGGCAGGGTCAAATCCAAGCTAGAGAAAATTGGCAGTCAGCGCGTAGCCTGGCTCAGCAGGGAACACCAGAAGCACTAAGAGAGGCAATTCAGAAGGCAGACCAAGTGCCAACAACGAGCCCACTACGCACCGATGTGAATAGCGCTATTAGTCAGTGGAGCTATCAAATATTGAGTATTGCACAAGACCGGGGCGCGTCTGATCTTCCTGGTGCGATCGCAATTGCCAAACAAATTCCACCTGGTACTGACGCTTACAAAGCTGCCCAAACGCAAATTGCAATTTGGCAGAAGTTTTTGAACCCACCTCCTGAGCAACAAACTCCGTCACCTGCGAGTCCAGAGGTCCCATCTGCATCTCCCTAACAGGGCTTGTAGAGCTTTCTAGTACGTAAATCTACTGAATTTCGTGGAGTTCTAGGCAATTGACTTGAACTTTTTACGTAGGTCCACGGAAGAGCAATGCTTTATATCAAAGCTAAGATTACCGCTAGTGTAAAAAAGCTCAAAAAAGGCTTTTTCCATGACGCAATCAGATAAGGAATTTAGTGGGTCTAGCTTGATCTTAAGAACAGTAGGCTATGGTCTTTTGATATTAGCGTTACTTGATGTCGTTGCCACCTTTGTGCCGTCAAAGTTTACAGATCCCAACTGGGAATTTCAAACTGTGGGTTCTCTAGTGGAGCCAGTGCCTATTCCTTTGCTAGGGCTCGTGCTGGTGTTTTACGGTGCTGCCAATAATCGCAGAAGATGGGAAAAACCCGTTTTAAAGTCTTTCTCCTGGGCAGCTCTACTGGTTGGGCTGTTATTTCTATTGTTAATCCCTTTAGCAATAACCAATATAGGGCGACTGGATGCCCTCAAAAATCTGCAAGTGAGCGATCAAAGCGCTCAACAACTATCTCAGCTGCAACAACTTGGGGACCAAGTGCGTACTGGCACAATACAAGATATAAATAATTTGATTAACCATTCTAGTATCCAGTTTTATCTACCGCCTCTAGATGCTAAAGACCCTCAGAAATTTAAAAACCAAATTTTAGCAGAAATCGCTCAAGCTAAAAAACAAGTTCAGATTCAAGCTGAGATGTCTAAAGCGCAGAATCACACGATGCTGCTAAAAAATTCATTGAAATGGAGCCTGGGTGCTTTGGTATCTGCTGTTTTGTTCATTCGCCTCTGGCAATTAAGCTCCTGGACTCGAAAAAACAGCAGAAGCAAAAAAGCTTGACAATTCCCCCAATAAATAGGGGGTCTTCTAGCGGCATGAAGATAACACTCTTCTTCATGCTTCATCCTCTTGATTCTGCATCCGCAGACGCACTGAATCAGCGTGGGATGGTAAACCTTCCGCCTTTGCTAGCACATCGATTGCTCCGGCTACTTTTTGCAGTGCAGTGGGTGAGTAATGGATCAAGCTAGAGTGTTTCAGAAAAGTTTCCACTCCTAAAGCAGAGGAGTAGCGAGCAGCACCAGAGGTCGGCAATGTGTGGCTAGGTCCAGCCAAATAATCTCCCACAGCTTCGGGTGTGGAGTATCCCAGAAAAATCGCACCAGCATGGCGAATGTGTTCCAGTAAAGCCCAAGGATCGGCGACTTCCAGTTCTAAGTGTTCTGGCGCAAATTCGTTGGATAACTCTGCTGCTGCTTCTAAGGATTCCACAACGACGATTAATCCGTAGTGGGCGATCGCTTTCTCCGTCAGCGTGCGGCGCGGGTGATCGATCAACTGCCGCTCAACAGCAGCTTGTACATCCTTAGCTAAACCAGCATCTGTTGTTAACAAAATTGCTGCTGCCATCGGATCATGTTCAGCTTGCGCCAATAAGTCAGCTGCCACATACACGGGGTTGGCTGTTTCATCGGCAATCACCAGCACCTCC
>JAFAVL010000353.1 GCA_019242465.1 Chroococcidiopsidaceae cyanobacterium CP_BM_RX_35
CAGAGAGGATAGATAAAGTGAAAGTCCAAAAGTTGACTCATGGGTTTAGGAATGGTTTGCCTGCCCGATCCGCCGTCGCTGGCTAAGAATTGCCATCACAAGGTGATACCCGATCGTCAAAACAAACAATATCGCCACAGGCACTTGAAATAGCTCTTGCTTAGGCTGATAAGAACGACTGTTAAACTCTTGTGGTTCAATTTGGTCAAGCCGTTGATAAATGCTTTCTAGCCCCTCCCGATCGCTAGCTCGGAAGAATGCTCCTCCTGTAGTGTCAGTGATCTCTTTCAGCGTATCTTCGTCGAGTTTCTGTTCGCCTGCAGTGGTAGGATCGCCGATCGCAATGGTGTAGAGCGTGATGTGTTTTTGAGCGGCAATTTCAGCAGCTTGCTGAGGCGGAACCTGACTACCTGTGTCATTACCGTCAGTCAGCAAAATGGCAACTCGCCGATCGGCTTTGCTGGTTTCAAAGGCTTGAATGGCGAACCCGATCGCATCTCCTAACATGGTTTGTGCTCCTGCCATGCCGATCTGTGCTTCATCTAGAAGGAATCGAGCTGTCTCCAAATCTTGAGTAAATGGCACTTGCAAATAAGCTTTGGTGCCGAACAGAATTAAGCCAACCCGATCGCCTTGGCGACGATCGATGAAGTCATTCAGCACCAACTTAACCGCATCTAATCGGTTAATCGGGCTGCCCTGCTCGTTGTAGAAATCTTCGGCTTCCATTGACTGCGACAAATCCACGAGTAGCATCAAATCTCGTGCCGATTGCACTTGAACGACCGGCGCTGCAAGTAACTGTGGTCGCGCTAATGCCGTTACTAGCAATAGCCAGCAGAGCGGAACCAGCAATCGCTGTACCCAGTTCGGACGCAAAATTGTTGCTCCCTTTGTAGGAGTTTGTCCTGTGAGATCGACTAGCTTTTGAAAAAAGGGGACTCGTAATCCTTCCTGTGGAGTTCCATAAGGCGGTAGGAACCAACGTATTAACAATGGTAGTGGCAAGATCGAGAACAACCAGGGGAAAGCAAATTCGAGCATAGGCCTTTCTCACTGCTATTTTCTCCAGCAGAGCATCCGGTTAAGCATTCTTTGAAACCAGGGAAAACTCCTTTATTGAATGCTTTGTTTTCAATTCAGATTGATGTTCCGTAATCCACTGACGTACCACGGCAATTAAATCAGCAGTGGTTTCTGCTGAAATTTTCTCTAATACGGACGGAGGCTGATACGCAATCTGCAACAGCACCCGTCCAGCCCCTTGAGTAAACGCTTGACCACCATAGCTGAGATCGAGAAAATTCAGCCACGACTCGCCGCTCAGTTGAGCGACTGTTTCACGAGGGAAAGCGCTGAGCGCCGATTGCTTAATTAGAACCGGGATCTGGGCCAAAGCATGGGAACGCGGCTCCGACGTAGCGATCGCCTGCTCGATTTCTATTAAACGTTTTAATGCATCTCGACGATATCGGTTTGCCTGCCATTGCCGATATTGCCGATAGCCCCACACCACAATTGCAACCAATCCAATCAACAGTAGAATCAACCAACCGAGCGTTTGGGGACGATAACTGGGCGGTTCGGGCAACTCAATTTCATGCAGTCCATTAAGTAGAACATTGCCGGAGCCAGGTCCAAAGAGTTCGTCTCGGTTCATTGTTTATTTCCTCCTTAGCGACTGTCTAATCTGTGCCGCTACGTTTCCTGTTGTGTGGATCTGTAGCAGCGGAATTTCTTGTTTCAGCAAAATGTCTTGTCCTTGAGCTAGTCTCTGGTTAAATCGATCGTCAAACCGTTGTCTGAGTGATGCGTTATTGCTATCAAATACCAGTTGTTTTTCGCCATCACTGACAGTTAATCGTCCGGCCTGTGGTAGTTCTGCTTCCAAAGGATCGTAAATTAACGCCACGATTACATCATTATGGTGAGCAAGATTCGTCATCAATTGTTTTGTTTCATCATTCACTCCCTGTAAGTCGCTGATCAAACAAATGAGATAGTCATGACTTGTGGATTGCACGGCATAGTTCAATGCCCGGTTTAGCATACTAGGATCGGGTATAATCCCCGTATCAAATCGCAGCCTCTGATTTTGATTCACGATTGCCTTCAGGATTTGCATCACCCGTGCGTGGCTACGGTCGGGGCGAATCGCAACAATATCCGTATCATTGAAGACGACTGCACCCACCCGATCGCCTGCCTTAATTACGCGCCAAGCTGCCAGTGCTGCCGTTTCGGCTGCCGCCACGGATTTCATCTTCGTCTGACTGCCAAAAAACATGGACAATCGCTGATCGACAATCAGCAAAGCAGGACGATCTCGTTCTTCGGTAAATACTCGCGTATATGTCTTTCCCGTCCGGGCTGTAACTTTCCAGTCGATTGTCCGAATATCATCTCCAGGCTGGTAACGACGCAATTCTTCAAAATTTAACCCTCGTCCCCGTAGCCGCGATCCGTGCCGTCCTGCTAGGAGGCTATTAATTGGCTGTCGCGGTAAGAAACTGAAACCTCTTGTCTCGTACTGTAGCTTCACCAACTCATTCAAATCCGCGTATACACCTCTAGCGTCCAATTGCTGAAATTTTGTTCCAAGTCCATTCATACTTCCCTCCATCTCCCCTCCCCACGCTCCATCCTCTAAGCCACTGCTACCAATTTCACAATCTCCTCAATTACCCGATCGCAGGAGATACTATCTGCCTGAGCTGCATAACTTAGGGCAATTCGGTGACGCAGCACGTCCTTGATAATGGCTCGCAAATCGTCGGGGGTAACATAATCCCGTTGCTGCATCCAGGCATGGACTCTAGAACACTTGTCAAGGCCAATCGAACCCCGTGGGCTAGCGCCGAGCTGAATCCAGGTTTTCAGGTCTTGGCTGTAACGCTCTGGATAGCGAGTGGCAGAGATCAAATCAACGGTGTAAGTTTCAATTGCTTCGGACACACAAACATTCTGAATTTGTTGGCGCGCATCAAAGATTGTTTGCTGAGAAACTGTCACCCGCTTTTGAGAATTACTACTCTGCTTTTCTTCCTCGCGCACTAGACGAACGATCTGCTGCTCTGATTCGGCAGTTGGATAGTCAATGTAAATTTTCATGAGGAAGCGATCCAGTTGTGCTTCTGGTAAGGGATAGGTGCCTTCTTGCTCGATCGGGTTTTGCGTCGCCAGCACCATGAACAGCTCCGGCAGTTTATGGGTTGTGCCTGCAACAGTCACCTGTCGTTCTTCCATCGCTTCAAGCAGTGCAGACTGCACCTTAGCAGGAGCGCGGTTGATCTCGTCAGCTAACACTAAATTGTTAAAGATGGGACCGGGTTGAAACTGAAATGTTCCCCCTTCAGGTGTGCTCTGATAAATCTCGGTTCCGGTCACATCCGACGGTAATAAATCGGGCGTGAACTGTATTCGACTGAGTCCTGCCTCTAAAACCTTCGCCATACTCTTGACCGACCGCGTTTTTGCTAGCCCAGGCAGTCCTTCTAGCAGCACATTACCATTTGCTAACAGCGCAATTATCAATCGCTCAATCACCTCATCCTGACCGATCACTGCTTGCTGCATTTCGGACTGAATTTGCTTAACTGACTCAAGGGTAGATTGAGTTTGGGCCGTCATACTCTTATCTCAATTATTCAATCGAACAATGCCATATCGCTCTTACAAACAGTTATCTTTCAAACTTCATCCCTCAAATCTCCTCTGCTCGGCGTTGCTGGATAAGCAGTTGTTTATGCACTCCAAAGCCTAGCAATTTGTGCTAAAGCAACGGCAAAATCAGCAACGCCGAACGAAGTGGAGTCGTTAACTAATTAAGGAGTTCATCCTGATTTTTGATGTACTCTTTTAATTCTTTGCAGCTCCGGTCTGCAACTTCTCTAATACCTGATCGACGGTGAAAGAAGCAGCCTTTTGACGCGGCGGAAACTCCTTAAAAGTTTCGATGAACTTCCCGACAAACGCCTGGACAGGTGTCAGGATGAATGCGCGACGGAACATCCAGTCGGTGTAATAATCCGACTCGTTTAGGGCTTTTTCAAAGGGATCGCGACGTAGGTTAAAAATCCTCGGACCCCGCAGTTGTACCAATGGTTCTGTCCAAACATTGAGGCCTGTCGCCCGCTGCTCTAGGAAGAGCATCTTCCAGTCTTCGTAGCGAAGAGCAGCAAAGTCACCATCATCAGTGAAGTAAAAATACTCCTTGCGGGGGCTTTTATCTGCTAGACCCGTTAGGTAAGGCAACTGGTTGTAGCCATCCAGATGCACCTTAAAAGTTTTTTTACCTGCTTTGTAGCCATTGAGTGTCTTGTTGACAACGTCAGGCTCTCCCGCCGCTGCCAGGAGGGTCGGCATCCAGTCGATCGCAGACACAATCTCATTCGAGATGACACCTGCTGGAATATGTCCGGGCCAGCGCACCATTGCCGGAACGCGGAATCCCCCTTCCCAGTCGGTATCTTTCTCACCGTGAAAGGGAGTTGTACCGCCATCAGGCCACGTAAAGAACTCTGCACCGTTGTCGGTGGTGTAGATGACGATCGTGTTATCAGCAATGCCCAGGTCATCCAGTTTCTTCAGCAGTTGCCCGACATGACCATCGTGCTCTACCATACCGTCCGCTTCAATCCCCTGCCCTGTAACGCCGTCAGATTCTGGCTTTAGATGAGTAAAGATGTGCATCCGGGTAGAGTTAAACCAGACAAAGAAGGGCTTACCGTCGTTATGGGCTTTGTCGATAAAGTTGAGACTGGCATCCAGAAATTCTTCATCGACGGTTTCCATCCGCTTCTTATTGAGCGAACCCGTATCTTCTATTCGACCATCGGCATAGCTGTGCAGCACGCCGCGCGGACCAAACCGCTTCTTCAACTCAGGGTTTTTAGGATAGTCGGGGTTTTCGGGTTCTTCTTCGGCATTTAAGTGATAGAGGTTGCCAAAAAATTCGTCAAAGCCGTGATTGGTAGGCAGAAATTCATCTCTGTCGCCCAGGTGGTTCTTACCAAATTGTCCAGTAGCATATCCCAGCGGCTTCAGCAATTCAGCAATTGTCGGGTCTTCCGGTTGAATGCCCAAATCGGCACCAGGCAATCCCACTTTCGTCAACCCCGTACGGAAGGGATATTGACCCATAATGAATGCGGCCCGACCCGCCGTACAGCTATTTTCGCCGTAATAGTCGGTGAACATCACCCCTTCTTTGGCAATCCGATCTATGTTAGGCGTTTTGTAGCCCATCATGCCCCGGTTGTAGGCACTAGTATTAAACCAGCCAATGTCATCTCCAAAAATCACCAGAATATTTGGCTTGCCGGATGATGTCGTTGGTAAAGTTGCACTCTGCGGTGATGGACTGGCAGATGGAGCTGTGCCCTGAGGCAGAGTAGTAGAGGAACGAGGGGACGGGCTAGTGGGCGCAGCCGCTTTCTCCAGCGTCGATCGATATTTTTCAAAGGCTGGAGAAGATGCTGCAAGGGCAGCCCCACCACTCCACACACCTAAAAAATTCGACAGCAGGAAAATGCCTACCAGCAATGTTATTTTAGCCGCACGGAGGAATTGGACGGCCTGAAGTTTACCTGAGTTCAGTTGAATAGGCAGAACCTTCAGTAATTGCCTTACGTTTACTTTTTTCCAGGTCATACTAATTCAGTAAAAGCGTGGTATTAAGAAGCAGACAGAGATGCGAGCTCTCCATTCTATTACCTAGATGAAAATAAGACCGAACGAATAACTCTATTGCTCGCAGTCGTTAGGAACTATTTTTGAATAACTGTAGTATTGAGTGCAAAGCTAGTATACCTTATTTAAGTACCCTTTTATCTATAATTTATTCCCTGGCCCTAATCTGCATGTCAACGTGCTGCAAGTCACAAAGCAGATTGCTTTAGTACAACTCTTGCCGCTTGGTATTGGGCTGAGCATTCGCACGATCTGGTCAGATTTGGCAGATGAAATTAGCGAGTTCTTAAAAACAACGTCTAACACTCTGTTCGCGGTACTGGCACTTTTGGCAATTGTTGTTAGCTTTAAACTCCTACCCACGTTTGGGGTTGTGCCATTTATGGTGATGGCACTTCTGACTGCGATCGGATTAGCCGTTGGACATTTCCTGGGTAGTGGCTACGGCTCTGACATTCAGTCTGGACTCGCTATCATGACCATTGCTCGCAACGTCGGACTAGCACTGTTCATCGCGCTCTTGAACGGATACGAGCAGGCTGTTCCTTCTATCCTGAATGCGCTCGTTGTTGGAATAATCATCGCAACTCCCTATTCGGTGTGAATGAAGCGAAAAATTGCACAAGCACAAGCAGTCGTAGTTAGAACTTAACGAGGTTATCAGCAGTCTAGAGAGAGGATACACACTAACCCCAGGCAATGACAAAGACAACGGCAAGTAGTGAAACTAACCCAAATAGAACAACTGAACCTGCAACAATGTACAGGTTGAAAGCAGAACTTGGTCTGTATAGATAGTCCTCTCGCTCTAATGATTTGACCTCGTTTAGGTAGGCAATCGTGACCAGAGCTAAAAGAAAAATACCCAAGGTGATCGCACTCAAACCAATAATGTGAGTTAGCTGTGTATTAATCGCAGAGCTTTGCTTAGGAAACGACTGATTCAGTGCTTCGAAGATGCGATCAAACGCGATACCGAATCCAACCAGAGATAAGCAATTCTGAATCCAGCCTATTAACGTTCGTTCAGCTGCTTCTCGATTGCGTTCTTTTGCTAATTCAGTAGTTTCATTAGCCGGTCTGTGGGGAGTGAGACTCACAATTAATTTTCTAAATATAGAGAAGGAATTCAATTAGGCAGATGCTCTGAGCAAAATTCCTACAAAGGCAAAGATGCCAATGCAAATCAATCCAATTGCCACTGTCAATCCTAGAGAGCGACGGGGTGTATAGAAATAGTCAGAATCCCGTTGGATATGTCGTAGTTCCTTGCGATGTTCAAGCGCTGCAACAAGCATGGCATAAATACCCAGAACGATGAAAGCAAGACCTAATATGCGAGAAAGACGTACGGGGTTGATGTCTTTAGCCACTTTTAGTTTGTTGATGGCGCTGACGATTCTATCAATACCGAAGCCAAAGCCAATGAGGGAAAGACAGGTGCGAATCCAGGCCATTAGGGTGCGCTCGGCGGCAGCACGGTTACGCTCTTTAGCTAGTTCGGCTTGAACATTCGGGGGTTTGAGAGTAGGGGTAGGGTCATTCATGCTTGATCTTCAATTTAATTCATAAGGTTTTGCCCGACAATCATGAGGGGGAGGATTTGTGTAGTGATGTTTCGATTAATGCTGCCCCGCCTTCAACAACCGTCACACCAGAACTTACAAGACAGCTTTATATTTTATTTATAAACTGTCTCTTAAGAGAAGTCTGCGATGAATCCAGAAAAACAGAGACTGCAAGAAGCACGCGAACAAAACATTCCGTGGAAAAAGTGGGGACCCTATCTCAGCGAGCGGCAGTGGGGAACCGTGCGCGAAGACTACAGCCAAACAGGCAATGCCTGGGACTACTTCAATCATGACCAGTCTCGTTCCCGTGCTTACCGTTGGGGGGAAGATGGGCTAGCTGGCATCTCGGACGAGCGACAGCAACTGTGTTTTGCTTTAGCATTGTGGAATGGAGCCGATCCGATCTTGAAAGAGCGGCTATTTGGGCTCACCAATAGTGAAGGGAATCACGGCGAGGACGTTAAGGAATACTACTTTTACCTCGACAATACGCCGACTCATTCCTACATGAAATATTTGTACAAGTACCCTCAAGCAGCTTATCCCTACAACAATCTCGTCCAGACGAACCGGCAGCGGAGTCGGTTGGAATTGGAATATGAACTCATTAATACAGGCATATTCGATGACGACTGCTACTTCGATGTTTTTGTCGAGTATGCCAAGTCAGCGCCAGAAGAACTCCTGATTCAGATTAGCGTGTGGAATCGAGGCGCAAAAGCCGCATCTCTACACGTGTTGCCGACCCTATGGTTTCGCAACACCTGGTCTTGGTTTCCCGAACCTCCGCCCAAACCCATCATTAAACAGATGAACGAGCGGACTTTTGCCGCTTCCCATCCCGAACTGGGTGAGCGGTACTTGGAGTGCGACCGCTCCGTGCCTTTTCTGTTTACCGAGAATGAGACCAACAACGAACGGCTATTTGGTATTGCGAACGCTTCTATTTATGTAAAAGACGGAATCAACAATTATGTCGTGCAGGGCGAGTCGGAGGCAGTTAATCCCGAGCGAGTGGGAACAAAAGCAGCAGCGCATTACATTTTGGAAGTTCCTGCTGGTGGCATACAGGTTGTTCAACTGCGCCTCGGCGATCGATTGCCTTCTCAACCAGCCAATTCCTTTGGTGCTGAATTTGAGACTGTGGTGCAAACTCGCCAGCAAGAGACCGATGAATTCTATAACTCCCTAACGCCTCCCCAAGTTCCCGCCAATGCCCGTAATGTCATGCGTCAGGCTTGCGCTGGCATGTTGTGGAGCAAGCAGTTCTACTACTATCCCGTTAAACATTGGCTCAGCGATCGGGTTTTGCCACCGGACTGTCAGCAACGCTTCCCGACGCGGAATAAGGAGTGGTTCCATCTCGAAAGTGCGGATATTCTCTCGATGCCGGATAAGTGGGAGTATCCCTGGTTTGCGGCTTGGGATTTGGCGTTTCACTGTGCCGTTTTAGCCATACTGGATATGGATTTTGCCAAATCCCAGCTGAGGTTGATGACCGATCTCGTCTATCTCCATCCCAACGGGCAAATTCCAGCCTACGAGTGGAACTTTAGCGATGTTAATCCTCCCGTTCATTGCACGGCTACCTGGCAAATTTATCTCATGGATAAAGTCATGCGAGGTGGTCGAGGCGATCGCTTCTTTTTGGAAAGCATGTTTCACAAGCTGCTGATGAACTTTACTTGGTGGGTCAATCGCAAGGACGCTCTGGGCGACAACGTGTTTGAAGGTGGCTTTTTGGGCTTAGACAACATCGGCGTCTTTGACCGTAGTGCGCCTTTACCGACTGGTGGAACGCTAGAGCAGGCAGACGGCACCAGCTGGATGGCCATGTTTTGTCTCGATATGTTGTCGATCGCGCTCGAACTAGCGCTAGAAAATCCCGTTTACGAAGAACTTGCCTGCAAATTCTACGAACATTTCATCTCCATTGCAGCAGCTATGGATCGGGTTGGCGTCAATCAGGATGAATTGTGGGATGAGGAAGATGGCTTCTTTTATGACGTGCTGCGCTTGCCCAACGGACAGTCAATGCGCCTAAAAGTGCGCTCGCTGGTGGGACTGATTCCGCTCTTTGCGTCCACTGTCTTCACAACAGAAGTGCTAGAGAAGTTACCGAACTTTAAACAACAAGTCGGTCACTTTAGCGAGCAGAATGCGGCACTGATGCTGAATATCAGCAATCCTAAAGAACTTGGGGTGGCGGGTAGGCGCTTATTATCGCCCGTGAACCAGGAGAAACTACGCCGCATCTTAGAAAAGATGCTGGATGAATCGGAATTTTTGAGCGATTACGGTATCCGCGCCCTCTCTCGCTACCACCAAGAGCATCCCTACATTTTCAGCTTGGGAGGCAATGTATATCGAGTAGACTACGAACCGGCAGAATCGTCAACGGGGTTATTTGGAGGCAACTCTAATTGGCGGGGACCGATTTGGATGCCTGTGAATGCGCTGCTGGTGCAATCGCTGCGGAAAATGTACTCCTACTACGGTGATGAGTTTAAAGTCGAATGCCCGACCAGGTCGGGCAATTGGCTGACGCTGTGGGAAGTAAGCAATGAAATCGATCGCCGCTTGAGCAATATTTTTCTGCGCAACGAGCGGGGATGCCGACCCGTCTATGGAAATACTCAAAAATTCCAGACCGACCCTCACTGGCAAGATTTAATCCTGTTCTATGAGTATTTTCATGGAGACAATGGTGCGGGCATTGGGGCTAGTCATCAAACTGGTTGGTCTGGTATAGTAGCACGAATGATACTAGCTCGGGCTAACCTAAATCCCCAAGAGGTGCTGGAAAAAGGGTTCCTATCTGTTGCTTCTCATATCGTACCAGTAGGGTAAGTAGCTGCTCCTAGGGAGCAGCCACTGAAATTACGTTTCTAAGAATGCTACATACAGGTAAATAGTGAAGTATAATTACTTGCTAGTTTATCTAGGGTCATAAACTATGAAATTGGCTTTGTTTAACCGGATATCTCTGTTAGCCAGCGGTATTGCGTTTACCGCTCTACTTCCTGGGTTGGTTTTGACTACTCATCCTGTTGTTGCTCAAACGTCCCCCGATGTAGGAACCACAAGTAATATGCAGCATTTCCGGGACAGACTGTTCGCAGGTGTTAATCTGACCTCTGGACAAGAAACTAAAATTCATGGGATCCGGGAGATGAGATCGAGGCGTTTAAAGGCAGCTCTGACTACAGCACAATATAGTGACCTGCGACAGTCAGTGGTGGATAGCGGGAAATCCCTTTTGGAAGCAGTCCAATCCTTGAACCCGCCTTTAGCTGAAAATCAGAAACAAAGAATTGCCCATATTCTGCAAGACACAACCAATCAAATCTGGAATATCCTAACACCTCAGCAGCAGCATACTGTAAAAGCGAACTTGCAAGAAATGAAGCAAACGATGGACTCTGTTGAGTAAGAAGAACGGGAAAGAGTTCGCTACTCAAGCTGGACAACAACTAACTCCTAGCGCAGCAATTGTTGATATCCAACCGCGCGCGAGCCCTCGCTTCGTCATGTCGTCGACGCCGCACCACTTGAAGCCTTTCGCCATGCTAAGACCGATTTGATGGAAGGACGCAACCAGCGAATCCGAAGCGTCCGACGACGTTGCCAGCCAAAGCTGCATCCAATAGCCAAGTCGTTCGAAATAGCGCAGCGCTTCCGTATATTCCTCTCACGCGATCCGATTTGGGTTTAGAAGCGTAACAAAAGCGATGTGCGATTCCCAGATAGAATTCGTGTCTCAAATTTTCGGAGTTGTTGCTTAACGAGTCTAATTCAGGTCATTCCTTTGTTGCTCGATCGCTTTTGCGACAGAACCTCTAAAGCCAAGGCAGACGATCTAGTAGTGCTTCTTAAATTTTTTTGCAACACAACCATCAAGGCTAATGGGAAAGAGTTCTATGATAAGTACTCTGTTTACCATTAGGACCTGTCCATGTCCCATTGTTAGTGCATTGACCATTGGTACAACCTAGATTTCTGTTGTAAGTACTCTGATTGCCGTTAGGACCTGTGAATGTCGCATTGTTATTACATTGGCCGTTGGTACAACCTAGATTTCTGTTATAAGTACTCTGTTTACCATTGGGACCTGTCAGGGTAGTGGTACGATTAGGTCCAGCCCAAGCAGCTTCACCTAGAGTGAAGTTGAGACTAAAGCTAGCTAAGACAATTAAACTTAAGGTACGAATCTGCATGGTTAAAGCCTTCTTCGTTTGATAAGGTATAAAGCAACTTTACTAGTCAAAGAGTTTTTGTCGGATTGGAACGTTGTAACTTTCTAAAGAAAACAGACGGTTAATATTATTCTAGAGTCTCTAGTTATAACTCATAGGATAAACTTAACATAACGGCAACATAGAAAAATTCAGGAAAACTCAAGAATTGAAAAAAGTTAAGATGGTGTTTCCAAGCTGCTATTTAGCTCTAAATTGCTAAACCAGACTCATAACTGTTAATAAGTCCGATGAATAGGTTATGCTTCTCCTCCATGTAGTGTTAACCAGCTATTGCTTGACTTTAAATCGCTATATAGCGATTAACGAGCCAGCCAGTCGCGAGAGCTTGCTGCTAACAGGTCGTTAATCCCACCATTTTTAGAGTCAAATCCCTTAGCGCAAGGAGTCCATCATGAAAGTCAAACTTAAGACAGTGATTTCAGCGGTCATAGGTATTGTCATAATTAGCGCCGATGCAAGCTATGCGCAGTCCATTGTTTATCCTCAAAGGGGCCAAAGTCAGGAGCAACAGAGCAAAGATGAATATGAATGCTACACCTGGGCTAAACAAAAGACTGGCGTTGACCCAACTCAGACTGCTGCACAAGGGAGTGGTCCAGTTGCTCA
This sequence comes from Chroococcidiopsidaceae cyanobacterium CP_BM_RX_35, assembly GCA_019242465.1. The sequence goes on from JAFAVL010000353.1 coordinate 12,128, forward strand.
AGCCCCTAATGGACAGGTATTGCGCGGAGCTGGCAGGGGAGCTATTGCGGGAACTGTTGGTGGTGCCATTGGGGGAGATACTGGCAAAGGTGCGGCGATTGGAGCAGGAGTTGGGGCTACTGCCGGTTTGATTCGAACGCACCAAGCTCAACGGGTAGCAGAGCAATACAACCAGCAAGCACAGGGTAACCAGCAACGAAGTCTGGAGGTATATTACCGAGCTCTTGGCGCGTGCTGGAAGGACGCGGCTACGTTGTCAAGTAGATTTGAGCCCAGAAAGCTTGCCGTCTCTCTAGTGAGACTTTGAAACTTTCTG
>JAFAVL010000412.1 GCA_019242465.1 Chroococcidiopsidaceae cyanobacterium CP_BM_RX_35
ACAAGCGCAGGTTTAGAGTTAGAGGCTTGGGGTAATGCCTTGGCGGTGGCTGATGTTGGATACATTAATATCCCAACGACAGCACTTAATGCAAGTAACCACAGTAACAATCTTTGAACTTTTTTCCATGTAAAAACTATCATTGCGATCGCCTCTGTATTCTTGCTAAATTGCTCAAATCTCTGGTTCTTGTTGTCCGTATAGAAGTTATGAAATACTTCCTGCTGAAATATTTGTTGGGATAAGCATCAAAAACCTTAATCATTTGCAGCAACAATGGCTGCCATTATTTGCTCAATAGTCCAGCGATCAAGATAGCGAATTCCATTAATAAACAAAGCGGGCGCAGCCTCCACTTCACTTCGTAGTCCACCTTCGATGTCCCCATTGATACGATTGACATACGCTCCCTTGGATAAATCCTGCAAAAATTGAGAAATATCAAGTCCTAAACGATTGGCATACTCCACTAGATAGCCATTTCCCAACTCCTGTTGATGGATAAATAGCATCTCATGCATTTGCCAAAACTGTCCTTGAGCTGCTGCTGCTTCCGCGGCTTCTGCGGCTCGTTGAGCATGATCATGCGCCTGTATCTGGGGAAAATGACGAAAGATAAAACACACATCATTCTCCTTGGAAGAAGGACTTAACTGTTGTTGAGCAGCTTTAATCAACCGATAAACGTTTGCACTTTGAAAACATTCATAATCTCCATACATGATGAGTACAACACTGGCACTTAGCACACCTTGAATGTGATCCTGAATTAAAGGTGGGATGAATAAAGAATGGTGTCCGCGATCGTCAGCCATCTTTCAGACCTGTCAAGTAAACTTGAACCTGCAACTGAATTGCTGTTAGCGTTTGCATAGTTCAATATAAGTAATTGACTCCCATTTGTCGTCCACCGAGAGTCTACAATTTTGCATAGTCTAGAGATGGATGAAGCATTCCGTCCCAAGTAGAAGCTTGTCTCCGACTAAAGTGGGAATCCAGGTCTTAACTAAAACGCAATCTATAAACTGACAAGCCCGCGTTTAACAGCAACAATGACGGCTTGCGTGCGATCGCTCACTCCCAGCTTGTTCAAAATACGAGTCACATGCGATTTAACAGTACTTTCACCAATATTTAAAGCAGTTCCAATGTCTTGATTACTCAATCCCTGCGCCATCAAACGGAGTACATCTAGCTCTCGTTCACTAAGTACCGGATTGTTAATCCGTTCTAACAGCTTTCTTCCCACGGTCGGAGAAACGTATTGCTGACCATTATGAACCATGCGGATCGCATTCAAAAGTTCATTCGGTTTAGCATCTTTAAGCAAATAGCCCTGAGCACCTGCCTGCAATCCTCGATAAATATCTTCATCGCCATCATAGGTGGTTAGCACAATAATTCGAGCTGACTTAAATTCAGCACAAATCGCAGTAATGGCTTCTACCCCTCCCATTGCTGGCATTCGTAAATCCATTAGAGTGATATCAGGCTGGTGTTCACGATACAAGTTGATTGCTCGTTGCCCGTCCTCCGCTTGGGCAACCACTGTCATTTCTGGATTGTAATTAATGATATTTGCCAGTCCTTCTGTAACGAGGGAGTGATCATCAACAATCAGAACCCGAATTTTAGTGAATTGGCTCACGGTGATTTTTGCTCCCGATTGACAGTGACAATAATTTCTGTTCCCTGCCCAGGTTGACTTTGAATCGCCAGTTGTGCTCCAATCTGCTCTGCTCGTTCACTCATTCCCAACAAGCCAAAGCCACCCAGTGATGTAATACTACCAACTCCAAAGCCCTGCCCATTATCTTTAATGCTCAGAAGACATTGAGCATCGTTGTACACCAGCTCAACTAAAATTTTGCCAGCATTGGCGTATTTGATGGCGTTTGTTAAGGCTTCCTGCCCAATCCGGAGTAAGTGATTTTCCACTTCGGTTGGCAGGGAGTAAACTACACCTTTGCTTTCGTAGATCAAAGTGGTACTGCTAGTTGATCGCATTTGAGTCATAAGGCGATGCAGGGCACTCTGTAAAGTACCCTCTTCTAACAGTTGGGGACGGAGCGCTGCCACTGAACGACGAGCTTCAGCAAGTCCGGTTCGGGCTAGTTCATCAATCTTTTCCATCACTTCCAGATGGATCTGGGTTGCTTCCAGACCACTTGTCAGCCTTTGTGTTGCAGATCCTACATGGAGCAAAATGCCTGTAAAAGCCTGCGCTAACGTATCGTGAATCTCTCGTGCCATGCGGTTGCGCTCTCCCAAAATGGAAGCTTCCTCAGCACGTTTGCGTTCACGCAGTGCAGCGTTTCGCTGTTCTGTGATATCTCTTGCCAGCCAAATGACAGAATGTTCTGAGATGGGTGAAATGCGAGTTGCAAACCAGGTTTCCCACCCTCCCATCATCAAGCTATACTCAACCGTTAGAGGCTGCTGAGTGCTCAATGCTTGCCGAATATAGCCAAGAAATGTATCGGCTTGTGATCGCTCAAAAATTTCGTGTAATGTTCGACCCAACTGTTCGTCAATCGATTTATATAATTTCTCTGACTCAATGAGGATTGCTCTCAAAACACGCCCTTCTGCATCCACCACCATGAGCGGATCAGGCATTGCTGAAAAGAGCGCACGAAGTTCTGCTTCAGAGGCTTGCAACGCTACTTCTGCCTGTTTGCGTTTAATTCCCAATGCCATCTCGCGAGCTGCAAACTCCAACGCCTCAAAGTTGGACAATGGAATGGGGTGTCGAGTAAACATTGCTATAACGCCAACAAGCTGATCATCTAGCAGTATGGGATAGCCCGCAAATGCCACCATGCCTTCTCGTTCTGCCCATTCTTGATCAATGGATGACTCATCAAACACATTGTTGGTCAACAGAGGACAGTGGTCCTGAGCAATTCGTCCAACTTTGAAGCTACCTACGGGAACTCGACTGTAGGTGCCATTAAGACGGGTATACATCCCCGCACTGGCTTGTAACTCCAAAACATTCTTGTCTTTATTTAGCGTCCAAATCCGAGCAAATGCCGCATTAAAGTGCTTAACAACGGCTTGTGCACAGCGATGCAGGATCAAGGGCAAACTATCACTTTGAGCTAGGGCACTGTCCACATCGGCGCGAAAAGCGGAGAGGATTGCCTGTTCCCGAAACTGAGCCTCAGACTGGCGCAACACCTCTTCTGCTTGTTTGCGATCGCTAATATCTGTGTTTAGAGCATAGAATCCTCTGACTTGAGTATTACCATCTAAATCGGGGATCAAGGTAGCACTAATATATCTTTTGCCAGGTGGCAAGGGCATTTCTACTTCCAGGGTGACCGTTTGCCCTTCAAACACTTGATTGATGTACGCCTCAACCACTTGATAAGCCCTCTCACCTGGGATTTCACGCACATGCTTGCCCAGAATCTCATCTCGACTACAGCTAAACCAGTCCTCATAAGTGCGGTTGACAAAGCGATAGCGTTGATTGGCATCCACGTAGCTGATACAAACGGGGAGAGCGTCAGTGATCAGTCGTAATTCCTGTTCTCGGTGGCGCAGTTCTGCTTCACTTTGCTGTAAAGCTGCTGTGCGTTCTGCAACCTGTTGCTCTAAGGTACGGTTGTAATTGGCTAAGTAGTGTTCTGCTTGTTTGCGCTCTGTGATGTCTTGAAAGGCTACGATCGCAAAGGTGACATTGCCTTGTTCATCAAAGACGGGAGTACCCCACACCTCAAGGGGAGTGATTTGGTTGCTGTGATAGATCTCCATATCATCAACCTTAGTCCGTTCACCGCTCAATGCCCTGACGATTGGCATCTTCTCAACTGGATAGCGTTGGTCTGTTCCTGCCGTGTAAACTTGATAAGCGTCTGCAAGTTGATCTGTCGTTACAGTAGGGTCAGCACCTTTGCCCACTAACTGAATGCCGCGTTGATTGGTGTAGTAAGGACGACCTGTTGCATCCATTATGTTAATTCCGACCGGCACCGCTTCGAGAAATTGTTTCATTCTACTTTCGCTCGCCCGCAGCTCTGAGTAGAGCTTGGCATTTTCGATCGCAATAGATACTTGAGTGGAGAGTAGATTCAGAACTTGCGATCGTTCTCGTGTAAAGGCTCCAGTCGCTAATTGATTTTCCAGGTACAACACACCAACGAGCTTACTTTGATTCAGCAGCGGCAAACAAAGTAGTGATTGAGTTTGGTTATGTTGAATATAAGGATCATTGATAAAATTCCCTTCACGAGTTGCATCATTCAGAATTACAGATTCATGAGTTCGGATCACATATTGAATAATGGATTCAGGTACGCGAGTTGCCATCGGAACCGATCGCAGTACTCGCATTGCACAGACCTGCTCACCCTCATTGAGTTCACAAGCCGCTTCGATCGCCCATTCTCCTGAGTTTTCCAAAAGCAGGCATCCAGTTTGTGCCCCAGCATTTTCAATTAAAATCTGTATTAGAGAACTGAGCAATCTCTCCAATTCAATCTCACTCGAAATTGCTTGGGCTGCTTTCATCACCGTCGCCAAATCGAGAGCGATATGTGAGGTACTTGAGATGGTTCCGGTCGTGGTGCGAACTGTTGTAGAAACTACGTTGGAGGACTGAGGAAATAGTTGAGGATAACGAGTTTCTAAATCTTTAACCTTTGCCATTGCTCCCCATCGTTCATAGCAATAGTGAGCTTCCTTCATGTAGAGCTGGGCAAACTTTTCTCTACCACGAGCTAAGTAATGTTTGGCGGCTAATTCATAGGCTAATGCTTCTTCTTGAAGATACTCGTTGTCCTTGGCTCCTTGAATGGCTTGTTCATATAAATCTTCTGCTTCAAAAAATTGACCCAAGACTCGCGCTTTCTCTGCCTCAACGAGATGAAACTTGTGTAAAAAGTTTTCTGGACAGCTATCCGACCATGCTTTCAATCGCTCCTGATTTGATCCAATCTGTTCCAAAGCATTACTTTGTTCTGCTTGAGATAGAC
>JAFAVL010000048.1 GCA_019242465.1 Chroococcidiopsidaceae cyanobacterium CP_BM_RX_35
ACACCAGCCTTGGCAGCACTGTAGTTGGCTTGACCAGGGTTGCCCATTTGACCAGCGACAGAAGCAATGTTAATGATCCGCCCAGCGCGTTGTTTCAACATCACTTTACTAACAGCGCGGATACATAGGAAAACACCAGTCAGATTGAGATCGATCACCGCTTGCCAGTCTTCCGGCTTCATCCTCAACAGTAATGTGTCGCGGGTAACGCCAGCATTATTAACTAGAATGTCAACACGATTCCACTTTTCAAGTGCAGTCTTTAGTAGGATATCTACCTGCTCTACTTTAGAGACATCAGCTTGCAAGACAATCGCACTGCCACCCGCCGATGAGATCTCATCTGCTACCTGCTGGGCTGCCTCACGGGAGTTAGCGTAGTTCACAACTACATGGGCTCCTTCAGCTGCCATAGCCAGGGCGATCGCCCGACCAATGCCTCTTGACGCTCCCGTGATCATCGCCACTTGGTTGCGCAACCGTTGCCAATTCTCTGGTAAAATTTCCATCTTAGCTTACTAGGGGGAGGCGGAAGCGTTGATTTTTTTTCCCAAGTTTCAGCTCTGTTCCATTTGCATTCCACTGAACCTGGTCGAAGATTTTGTGGAGAATACACAAACCACGACCGCTTTCTGACTCTTCTGAGGGCAAAAGATGAGCTGGCCCGGTGTGATGGTGACAAGGAGGAGCAAATCCACGTCCTTCGTCTGAAATGGCCCACCAGTAGTGGTCATTTGCTAGGAAAAAGCGAACTATCACAATTTTACTGGGATCAAGATTGTTGCCATGCTTGGCAGCATTTACTAGGGCTTCCTGTAGCCCTAACCTTAGCTCCGCATGCCATTGCTCTGGCACTTCCACTAGCAATAGGTCGAGAATTGGACAAAGATAGAGAGTAGAGGCGAAGCTAATCGTGCCGAAGTTACGCCCAACCTTGGGCGGTGAGAGTGAGATAGTAATCACTACAAAGACCTCGTAGCTTTTAGCTAGAGAAACATAAGTTTGTTTAGCAATGGGAGCAAATGATCGCTAGTCGTGTTGGACTCAACTTTCCGCTCAATGGCCGCCCCAGCGGCGCGAAGAGCGCAAGCTCAAACTTATTTGCATCTTTCAACAACTCATAGGGCACCACACATCATTGGTCAATTTCTCTGTAGATGATGAAAGTCCACTTCGCCTGGACTATGTTTAGCTTGACCGCGGAATGCAGCCAACCCAGCTTTCATCCCGTACAACGGCGGTGTACCCTTTGGGTAACGCTAACGGCTTACGCCTTCGCTCCGCTAGCGCTTCCCTTCGGAAGAGCGCGGTCGCCTGGGGAGGAGCCAGTGCTGTTAGCCGAAGGCGGAGCAAAGCGTTAGGCGGGTTTCCCGTCGCAGGTAACTGGCGTCGGAAACCCTCGCGCATAGCGCGGTCTCACCGTTGACTAGTATTGCAGCCATATCTTTAGCATAGCATCCTTGCTACCCCAAATATCCCTACTTCCGAATTAGGAAAGCCACACATTCCACATGAGCGGTTTGGGGGAAGAAATCAGCTGGTTGGACTCTGGTTAAACAATAGTTTCCTGTCTGACAAAGTAGTTTTAGGTCGCGAGCCAAGGTAGCAGGTTTACAACTGACATAGACAATGCGACGGGGTGAAGCTCGCAGTAAGGCTTCAATAACCGTACGATCGCACCCTTTGCGTGGCGGGTCGAGAAGCACAATGTCTGGAGTCACGTCGATTTGGGGAAGCAATGTCTCCACTAGCCCTACCTGAAAAGCTACGTTGTTGATCTGATTCAGTTCGGCATTGCGCTGTGCTTGCTCCACAGCTTCTTGTTGCACCTCCAAGCCGATTGCTTGCCGCACGCGCTGAGCTAGTGGCAACGTCAACGTGCCGATGCCACAGTAAGCATCAACGAGTACCTCATCCCCTTGCAGGTGCAACTGCTCACTGATAACCTGCAATAGTAATTCAGCCGCTTCCGTGTAAACCTGGAAGAACGTATCAGGCAGCACCTGAAATTGCAAACCCGCAAATTGCTCTAGCAAGTGAGGTTGACCAACAATACAGCGAGTTTGGTCACCAAAAATGGTATTGGTACGTTCTGGGTTGCGATTTAGCGACACCCCCACCAACTGGGGATAACGATCCAACCACTCTTGGGCCTGGGTAGCAATTCCTGGTAGATCCCAATCTTTCACAACTAGTGTCAGCAGCATTTCCCCAGTCCGGCGACCAATTCGTAGTGCTAGATGCCGCACCTGCCCAACGCAAGTCCGTTCGTCATAGATCTGCCAACCTCGTCGTTGAATGTCTTGCTTAGCTTCTGCTAGCAATGGATTCAGATGAGAATCTTGAACCGGGCATTGATTTAGATTAATCAAGTGGTGGCTGCCTTTTTGGTAGTAACCAGCTTGCACCTGACCAGTCGCTGATACACCCAGGGGATATGTAGATTTATTACGATAATGCAACGACGCAGGAGCAGCCAGAACTGGATCAACTGGGGGACAAATGAACCCACCAATGCGTTCGAGGGCTTGGATTGCCAAATTTTGTTTAGCTACAAGTTGGTACTCGTAGGAGATGTGCTGCCACTGACAACCACCACATTTATCAGCCACAATGCAGCTGGGCTGGATGCGGTGACTTGAAGCTACTACTAGCTCGTGCAGCTTGCCATAGGCATACTGGGGTTTGACACGCACTAACCTGATCCAAGCGCGATCGCCCGGAGTTGTATCTGGCACAAACACAACACGGTCATGCCAGCGCCCCACCCCATCACCAGTGTCGCTTAAGTCAGTAACGGCAACTTCAATTAGTGCGCCTTGTCGCCATAGGGATTCTGGACGATCCCCTGCACTAGCATTAAGCAGTACTCTTGCAGACATGGTCTCTCCTCCCTTTATTTGTGTACCTCTAAGTCGCTAAACTACTAGTGATACCCTGTGTAATCTAATAATCATGAGTGTAATTAGCCAAGTTATTCTCAAAGCCGACGACGAGCTTCGCTATCCTAGCACTGGCGAACTCAAGAGCATCAAAGATTTTTTGGAAACTGGTCAACAGCGGATGCGAATTGCCACAACACTTGCCGAAAACGAAAAGAAAATCGTGCAAGAAGCGAGTAAACAGCTGTGGCAGAAACGCCCAGACTTCATCGCCCCCGGTGGTAATGCTTATGGGGAGCGGCAACGGGCTTTATGCCTACGCGACTATGGCTGGTATCTGCGCCTCATCACCTACGGGGTGCTTGCTGGTGATAAGGGGCCAATCGAAAAAATTGGTTTGATTGGCGTGCGGGAAATGTATAACTCGCTGGGTGTTCCCGTTCCCGGAATGGTGGAATCGATCCGCTGTCTGAAGAAAGCCTCCCTGGATTTACTAAACGAGCGAGATGCCGCTGAGGCAGCTCCTTACTTTGACTACATTATTCAGTCTATGTCTTCGCTCTGAAGAGAGTAGGGGAGTAGCTACTCCCCTATTTCCCCAAAATGACAAAAAACCGACAGGTCTTACAAGAAGACTGTCGGTCGTTCGTGTTCCCTATTAATGACTCGGCTAGATTTCTTCTTTAGAATAAAATCTCAAAGATTTAATAGTTACGATCTCAGTCATTTTTATTCGTGATTCCCATCACAGGGAAAAGAGAAGCTGTCATGAAACTGCCTGAGGGTCCCCAAACTCCGCGATCGCTGCGGTTGCTCCAATGGATTCTTCGCCCTGCTGAACTGCTAGAAGCCTATCAACAGCGCTATGGTGACTCCTTTACAGTACTACGGGGGCGCGACTCTTCTCCCGTTGTCTACCTCAGTCACCCGCAGGCTGTACAGCGGATATTTACTGCCGATCCTAGTCAGTTAGGAGATATTGGCGGAGGAGGTAAGGTTTTACGATTAATGTTGGGTGACAACTCACTGCTTTTGCTGGAAGGTGATCGCCATCGGCAGCAACGACAGCTTCTTATGCCTCCATACTATGGAATACGAGTTTGAGCCTGGTACAGTGCTGCTCCCATGTATCTACATGGCTCACCACCGGAAGGAGGTGTATCCAGAGCCTAAGTTGTTTAAACCAGAGCGGTTTTTGGAACGACAATTTTCACCTTATGAGTATTTGCCTTTTGGTGGTGGGAACCGTCGTTGTATTGGGATGGCATTTGCCCTATTTGAAATGAAGCTAGTGTTGGCGACGATTGTGCCTCAATTTGAACTGACACTCACCACGCGCCGCTCGGTTCGACCTGTACGTCGGGGCTTAACTCTGGCACCTCCAGCCAACCTGCAAATGATAGCGACACGCCGTCAAGCGAAGGCGAAACCTGTAACAGCATAAATTCACAAACCGTGCCGTTTCACGTTAGAGGAACTTTGGCGAATAGTTGAAGCTCTTAAATAGGAGTAAATTCCAATAGCAATGAGTCCAGGAATTAGATTGAGCCCACAGCGACTAACTATAAACCACTCCATATCTGGGGCAAATAACTGAGATAGACTCAAAGAACTGAGGCTTCTAGCTAAGAGAAATAAACCAAAAATGGCATTGCCTCCTAGCACAATGGCAAACAGCGCTAAACCTAGTCTCCAGTAATACTGGAGGCGTGGACGAACTGAGAGCGGGGCTAAGGTCAACTTGCCCTGTGCTTGCCCCAGTAAAGTCTCCAGTCGCCAGAACATCCATAACAGAAATGGAAACAAACCGTAGCTCAGCCAATGTAGCGGCGGAGAATAACGCCAGGCAATTGATAAAACATTGACTAAAGCATGACATATAACAGCATTCAGCCAAGCTCTCACAATCACCCCTCGATACTCAGATGACCGGAACCTAGAACGCCTAGCTAGTCCCAGCGCATATCCCCATGGAGCCGAGAGCATGGCGTGAACTGGGGTACCAATCAAGCGGTCAAAAATTGATGTGCCGTTGGTAAGATAAACCCAGTTTTCTTCAGCCGTGAATCCTAGAGTGATCGCGATGGTAGACAAAAATATAGTACTTGTCCGTTTGGGACGTGAGCCTTGAAATAGAACTACGCTACCCAACTTGCTACCTTCTTCAATTGGACCAACTTCTAAAAGCTGCCGCAGGGCAGCTCCAGGCAGAGAGTGGGTCATCTGCTCCCAATTCATGACGCCAGCTAAAGACTCAAGGGTTTGCCGGAGGTAGCTCCGGCAACTCAAGAGCGCAAGCTCAAGCCTAGATTCTAAATCTAGTGCTACTAATCCTGATACTGCCCCAACGACAAATAATAGCAGCAGCCTAGATAGGGGCGGTGCAGCTAGAACGCGGTGGTGGTAGTAAACCAAAAGTACAAGCGGTGGCATAACTGCCCACACCACCAACTGGAAATTATCCACGCGAGGCGCATTATGCCACTTGGGCAACTACAGTGCGGTGCCGGGGACTGTTGCAAGTGATATCAGGAGTCATGAAGCCTGCCTCAGCTAAAGCCTGTGCAATATCTAGCGTGAAGTATTCATCTAGATAAGGCTCGGTACTCTTCAGCAAAGTCAAGACGTATGGCGGCATCTTGATAAAAGTTTCTGACTTAGGGTTCATGTCCATCAAGGCAAAGTAGCCGCCTGGGCGCAGTAGACGCCGTGCCTCTGTTAAGATTTGCCTGGTTGCCGTCTGAGGCAGTTCGTGGCACATCAGAAAAGTGGAGACTAAATCAAACGAGGCAGTTGGTAGTCCAGTAAATTCAGCTGGTGCATGAACCCAGTTGATTTGGGCATGGCGCTGCTGTGAGCGGTAGTGGGCAACAGCAAGAAAATAGGGGGATAAATCCAATCCGGTAATTTTGGCTTGGGGATAAAGTTCCTGGAGAACAAACGTACTCATCCCCACACTGCATCCCAAGTCCAGAATGTCTCGTGGCTGGGTTGGAAGTTTAGCTTTGAGAATTTCGTTGTAACTCTGGCGCAGTTGGGAATCTCCTTGGGCTCCAGCATCAGGCCAAATCCTAGCATGGACGGCATAGGCAGCAACTTCTACCTCTAGCGCTGCTTCCCAACTGAGGTTACCCTCATCGTAG
>JAFAVL010000075.1 GCA_019242465.1 Chroococcidiopsidaceae cyanobacterium CP_BM_RX_35
CTTCTCTTAGGCAGAGATTAAGGTTTTTCTCAGATGTTTTCATTTTTTATTCTTAGCTGAAATGGGCAAAATTTCCATACCACCTGATCTTGTTTCCCCAAATGTGAACAAGTCTTAACATTTTGGAGAGATTGGTTGAGCAGTGTAGACCTACGGGTCGTGTTATAATCTGCTATTTACGCTACTTTAACGAGACGGCAAGGGCTTTTCTTGCACCTTCGTTCTATGGCATCAGTCAGAGCTTCACTCATAGCGAACCAAGGAGCAGCTGGAGGCAGTGCGAAGAACACAAGCTCAACTCTCCTTTTGGGTGAATGACCAAAACTTCAGTAAAGATACGACTTTTACCTTTCCTAATCTGTTTGCTATCTTAGATGGCAGTCGAGTTTTTATCAACTACATAGGGAGCAAAACGCGAGTTAAGAAGATGAGCAAACGGGTAGCTCTATTTTATTCGAACTTCCGTCAGTCAGCTGTCACCTCTGTTGTAGCTTTGTTATGCATGTTAGGAGTTGGAGTTCTCCAGGTTCCGCAACTGCAAGAGCTTAATTCTAGTCAAAAAAATGACTCGCTAGCAACGCTGCAAAGAGAAACTCGCTCAGAAAAGCTACGGCTTTCATTAATGCAACAACTGCCTACTTTTAGTTTTGATAACTTAATGGCAGACTGGGTATTTCTCAATTTTTTACAATACTTTGGAGATGATGATGTCCGAGGAAAAATAGGTTATAGCCTTAGTCCAGACTATTTCAGTGTAATTATAGCTCGCGATCCACGTTTTTTAGCTGCGTATCCGTTCTTATCTACGAGTACGTCTATCTATGCGGCCAGACCAGAGTTATCTGTAGCACTAATGGCAAAAGGACTAAAATCACTCTCTCCCACAGTTCCTCAGAAGTCCTATTATATTTGGCGCTACAAAGGAATTGACGAATTATTGTTTCTAGGGGATGCTAAAGCGGCAAAACATTCATTTGAAATGGCAGCTAATTGGGCGAGTTTTTATTCTGATGCAGAAGGCAAACAAGTAGCAGCAATTTCGCGAGGGACAGCACAGTTTCTATCCCGTAATCCTAAGAGTAGATGGGCTCAAGTGGCTGCCTGGGTCATGGTTCTGAACAATCAACTTGATGACCGAACGCGGGAAATAGCAATTAAAAGGCTTAAGGCTCTGGGCGCTAAGGTGTCTGTGACTCCTCAAGGAGTTGCACAGGTGCAACTGCCAAAGAAAGATTGATGGGAATGGGGCGTAGGGATAAGAAGCGAGGCTAACTCTGTTTCCCACACCCGGTTCTCAAATTCTAAGGTAAATTAAGAATAGTTAACAATAGGTTTAAAGCGCTAAGCGCGCAGTATTAGGAGGATGGGCCCCTGTGAATAAAAGGTGGAGAAATGCAGGGCTGTACGCACTGCTGGCACTGGTTGTCATTGCGTTGGGAACAGCATTCTTAGACAAACCCAGTAATGAAAGAGAGACATGGCGGTACAGCCAATTTATTCAAGAGGTCGAACGAGGCAAAGTTGAGAAAGTTAGCCTCAGTTCTGACCGCTCTAAGGCACTGGTTACGCCCTTAGATGGCAAAAAGGTTGTGGTCAACGTACCCAACGACCCCGATCTCATCAATATTCTGACCAAATACCAAGTCGATATTTCGGTTTTGCCTCAGGCTGATGAAGGTTTCTGGTTCAAGGCACTAAGCAGTCTCTTCTTCCCAGTGCTGCTCCTGGTGGGCTTATTCTTCTTGCTACGACGTGCCCAGAGTGGTCCTGGTAGTCAGGCGATGAACTTTGGTAAATCTAAAGCTAGAGTCCAGATGGAGCCGCAAACACAGGTGACATTTGGGGATGTAGCTGGAATTGACCAAGCCAAGCTGGAATTGAACGAAGTTGTTGACTTCCTCAAGAACGCAGACAGATTTACTGCTGTAGGGGCAAAAATTCCCAAGGGTGTGCTGCTCGTGGGACCTCCTGGTACTGGTAAAACGCTGCTGGCTCGGGCGGTGGCTGGGGAAGCAGGTGTGCCATTCTTCTCCATCTCAGGCTCAGAGTTCGTCGAAATGTTCGTGGGGGTAGGTGCTTCTCGAGTCCGCGACTTGTTCGAGCAAGCTAAAGCCAATGCACCTTGCATCGTGTTTATTGATGAAATCGACGCCGTTGGTCGTCAACGGGGTGCGGGCTTAGGTGGTGGCAACGACGAGCGGGAGCAAACCCTGAACCAGTTGTTGACCGAAATGGACGGTTTTGAGGGTAACACTGGCATCATTATTATTGCTGCTACAAACCGTCCTGATGTACTAGATGCAGCGCTGCTGCGCCCTGGTCGCTTTGATCGGCAAGTTGTGGTAGACCGCCCAGATTATGCAGGTCGGTCTGAGATTCTCAAGGTTCACGCCCGTGGCAAGACTTTGGCGAAGGATGTGGATTTGGATCGGATTGCCCGACGGACACCTGGCTTTACTGGAGCCGATTTGTCCAACTTGTTGAATGAAGCGGCAATTCTAGCGGCGCGGCGAAATTTGACGGAGATCTCGATGGATGAGGTCAATGACGCAATTGACCGCGTGTTGGCAGGTCCTGAGAAGAAAGACCGACTAATGAGCGAGAAGCGCAAGACGCTGGTAGCGTACCACGAAGCAGGTCACGCGCTGGTGGGAGCCTTAATGCCGGACTATGACCCGGTACAAAAGATTAGTATTATTCCTCGCGGTCGAGCTGGTGGTTTAACCTGGTTTACACCCAGCGAAGATCGGATGGATACGGGTCTTTATAGCCGCTCTTATCTGGAAAATCAGATGGCGGTGGCTTTAGGCGGTCGGATTTCGGAAGAGTTACTCTTCGGAGAAGAGGAAGTGACCACAGGTGCTTCAAACGATTTGCAGCAGGTCGCTCGGGTAGCACGTCAAATGGTAACCCGGTTTGGGATGAGCGATCGTCTCGGTCCTGTCGCTCTCGGTCGTCAGCAAGGCAATATGTTCTTAGGACGGGATATTGTTGCCGAGCGCGACTTTTCGGAAGAAACAGCAGCCGCAATTGATGACGAAGTTCGTCAACTCGTGGAGGTTGCCTACCGTCGTGCCAAAGAGGTATTGGTAAATAACCACCATGTCTTAGATCTACTGGCTCAAGCTTTAGTCGAGAAGGAAACTGTAGATGCAGATGAACTGCAAGAGATGTTGGCAAATAACGACGTCAGGACAGCTGCTTTAGCGTAGCTATCACAAATACCTCTATTTTTCATGCCCTCTGTACGAGGGCATTTTTTGTTGCCTGAGTCCGATCGTTAGGATGAGTGTGACTTCATCAAACGGACCTTAACGTTTTGTTTACGTTCATATAGTTTTCGCTTAAAGCGGCTCCAGTACTTTATAGGTAGTTCCCTCGTCTACTCGTAAAATGAAGAACTTTATTATAAAGGCTGCTGCACTTGCTGCATCCACTGTTGCTGTGGCTACAGTTTCTGTAATGACGAATCCGGCACAGGCAGCTGATTTCAACTTTAGTTGGAAAGGGGTTAATGGTTACTCAGCTCTTGGCAGCTTCAGCTATAACGAAACCAATGCCCCAGCAGTCATTTCCGAATCTGGTGCCGGACCAACTAAATTCCTACAATCATTTTCTGTTTCCTTCTTTGATCCACAACAGAAACTGCTTGAAAGCGGAAGTTCAGTCGAAGATGGTGTCTCTAGCGATAGATTTTTCAGACTTGATTTTAACAGCCAATCTCAGAACATCAACGTGCTAGATGCTGATATTGGTGGAACTTCATACCAATATTTTCTCACCAATCTTCGCACTCCTAGTGGGCAAGTTGTAGGTCCTGGTGTGACTGACTTCAATCTCTTCTATAGACCCAACGGGACCCCAGTGCTTGACTCTAGTCCTACCGTTCAGGTTTCACAGGTGCCCGAACCCTCTTCTCTGCTAGGCATACTAGCTCTAGGTACGGGTTACTTGCTACGTCAACGGCAGAAGTTGCGTAAGGGTACCGTCGGTACTACCTCAGTCAGATGAGGCAGTATTGAGCAAGATCAATGCAGTTGTCAGAGACAGAACATTGAGTGACATAAATCATTAGAATCTGGCTTCCAGAGAACTGGAAGCCATGCGCTAACAGTATCTATGATAATATCCTATAGCCTTCGTACTAAGTAAAGTCTTCCATCTTACCTGGTTTTCGTGCAACTACAACTAACTTATCTCGCCAAAGTGGACGAAGTAGCAATGGACTAGCTATTATCCTCGCTAGTTGTGTCTTTAGACTTGAACCAACATTATCAAGTTGTTGTAATCGGATATTAACTGACTCAAAACCAGCTGTTTCAATCTGCCACTTTAAGTGTGTTTGGCTGTATTCTATAGGATGACCAATGCTAAAACCTCGTTCAGGAATACGGAAGGTATCGAAGACACGCAAACCCAATGCTAGTCTAACTATATTTCTTAAGCGATATAGATTGGGAGTGGTAAGGAAAAGCCAGCCGCCTGGCTTGAGCCAAGTTTTTACCTTATCTAAAACAATGTATGGTGGCACTGGCATATGTTCAATAACCTCACATATCACTACCAAGTCGTAGTAGTTTCGTTGTTCCAAATCATCGTGTAAAAGATCGCAACATTGAAATTTTATATGATGGTCTAATATACTCTGTTTGTATGTTTCGTTCACATCAGCTACAGTACATTCGTAATTAAAAAGTTCTTGAGAAATTAATGCTATTTGACCTCCACCGATTTCAAGAAGCTTAGGATGATTTGGCATTGGAAGTTGATGAATTTGCTTAACCGTATTAAAATACCTAGACTTTTGCTGCTTATAATATGAGTCTTGCTCGAAAAATTTATTATTTAGTATTGTCTTTATATAAGCCTTTTCGAAATTTGATTTGACTAAAACTTGATTCTGATTTTGAACATTCATAGCATGTATCCTCTTTTTAAGTTTAAATATGCACTTTATTCATAAACTATCAGCTGTGAAAACAAGTTTTTTACTACTCTTTTGCTTGCCCATTAAGCGGAAACAAAATCACTAATGCTGAAATCAGAATTAAAACTTTAAGGATAGCATGGCAGGAGCTAGAAACATTCATGTTTGTCCTTTTTTGCTGACAAATATTTTATTTTGTAATTTGAGAAAGATTCGCATTCATGGTATCAGTAGCATAAAAAGTATTTTGATTTTTTGATATAAAACTTCAAATCTTTAATACCACAAAAATCTCAAGCCATAACCTAGTTAATCAGACTGGCAAAACTGATTTTTATTCTTCAGCACGATTGGTTTTGCTTGTGTATTATATTACTATCAGCTAGAGTGTTGTCCAGCAATTTTACAGAAGTTAAAATTGGGTGTAGGTCGCGGTTCACGCTAGAGCTTAATCAAAGGTTCAAGGTGTTTTATTAAAAGAGTAGTGGTGAGCCTCTGAAGTGGACAGATTTTGTGGCTTTAGCTAGGTCCAGAGAGACCCAAAGCCTTCATCAAGCTTTAAGATACACCTTTTACCAATTTTGGTCTAACTTGCTACATTATGTTTTTTCAGTAAATTCCACAGGAAAGCCTTGCTTTCCACTTCACAGAACTTTATAGTCTACCTATGTTCCGCAGTTAGGGCAAGAGCTTGTCAGTTCTTTTGTCTAAGCTTCACAAGAATTAGATTCTGCTGCGTGATTTATGTGCCTAAAAAGGAGTTAGTTGGGATGTTGGAGCCATTGAATCGGATTACCAAGTGTTCAGTAGTACTTGGAGCTATATTGCTCACCAGCATGGGAGCAAGTTTTACTCCAGCACAGGCTTCTGTGCTGCGTGAAGGTAATTCCTTAAT
The DNA here is from genome assembly GCA_019242465.1 of Chroococcidiopsidaceae cyanobacterium CP_BM_RX_35. The sequence continues at coordinate 5,823 of JAFAVL010000075.1, forward strand.
GTTGCATCCAGCTTTTATGGGCATTAGTTCTGACAGTAACTCTTCGTCAGGCACAGATCCTACAGCTCCTACAGCTACGTCTCTCACAGCTACGGTTTCTACAGATCCTGTTCCGGCTCCTGAGCCTACCTATGCTGCTGGTATCTTAGCTTTTGGTGTTTTGGGTTTAGGTTTCTTATGGAAGGTCTTTCCTAAAGCCAAATAGCGAACTCGACTAGAATTTTTGGAAGGCTACTCAGACAATAGTGAACAGCAGAGTCTATGTCGTCCCTCTGATTTGCCTGACAATTCTATCTATTCTGGTACTGCCTTGGTTTAGAATGCCAAGATTTGCCACGGAAGCTTTGCCCCAGCTAAGCCAGCCTTTGCCCGTTGCATCCTTATCTCATTCCCAGCAAGGACCAAATGATCCAAAGGAACTCGAAGCCTTTATCGACCAATTTTTCGCTAAGTATGAGGCAGAGCAGATTCCTGGTAAGGTTTTCGTCCTAGTCAAAGATGGTAGCATCTTCTTATCTAAAGGCTATGGCTATGCCAACATTGAGCAACTAACGCCCGTCATCCCAAGTAAAACGCTCTTTCGCGTTGGCTCCCTATCAAAGTTGTTTACAGCTACAGCAGTAATGCAACTGGCTGAACAAGGCAAGCTCAGGCTGAATGATGATATTAATAGATATCTCAAGCAATTCCACGTAGAGAATAACAGCTTCGAACCACTCACATCTGCCCATCTGTTAACTCATACAGATGGGTTCGATGTCGCGTGGACTATTGGAGCTGCAACCCATTGCCAGTCTCCACTGCCATCACTTGAGCGATTCTTGAGCCAAAACTTGCCCCAACGGGTACGCTCACCTGGAAAACTATATGTCTATGGTGATGCGGGGATGGCATTAGCAGGTTACCTAGTACAGGTGCTTTCTGGAGCCCCGTTCACACAATATATCAACCAAAATATCCTACAGCCGTTGGATATGCACCACAGCAGTTTTCAGCAGCCGTTACCTCCTGAGCTTGAATCCAATTTAGCAGTAGGCTATGAGGACAAAAACGCTACTCTTCAAAAGACCCCATTCACTTGTGGCAAGAGTGTTCCCAGCATTGCCTTAAGCGCCACTGCCACAGACATGGCTCACTTCATGATTGCTCATTTACAGGGTGGTCATTACGGTAAAATGCAGCTTTTGAACGAAACCACGGTGCAAGATATGCACCGCCAGCACTTTACTAACTTTCCTTCCCTACCTGCAGCAGCAGGCTCTGCCTATGGGTTTTACGAACGTTTCCAAAATCATCAACGAGCAATTGAACATGGTGGTAGCATATACGGCTATACTAGCCAACTATTTCTCATGCCAGAGCAAAACCTCGGCTTCTTTGTCGCCTACAACAAAGAGGACAAGGTTGAACTCCGGGAAAACCTGATTGAGCAGTTTTTAGATCATTATTATCCAGAACCAAAGAACAAGAACTCGCCACCCCATCCTCAGCTAAGTACTCAGTTTCAACAGCAGGCTCAGGAGCTTAATGGCAACTACCGCTTTGTTCGCTATCCTCAGCACTCATTTGCCAAATTGTGGGCAATTTTGTTTGGTCCTAGACCTGACTTGCGTCTAAGAAGCAATAGCGATGGTACCTTAACGCTACTTCCTATAGGAACTAAGTGGGTGCAAGTAAAACCGTTATTGTTACAGTATCTTGATGGTAAAAGCTATCTCAGATTCTGGCAAGACAATCAGGGGCAGATTACTAATGTGTCCTTGAGCAAATATGTTTTTGTGACCTATGAGAAGTTGTTATGGTATGAAACTGTTGATTTTCAACAGGGGATTGTCGGTTTCTGTATACTAATGTTCCTATCAGCATGCCGCGTCTGGCCAATAGAGCCTTTGATGCTGCACTGGCGAGGGCGGTCTTTTCAAGTTTCGCGATTCACTCGTGTAATGCAGTTTCTGATAGGTGCGATCGGTATCTTAAATCTATCTTTTCTAATCGGTATGCTCCTAGTCACTCTTCAAATTGACTACTGGGAGTTTTTCTTTGGCATGCCTCCTATCACAATTGCTTTGCTTTATCTTCCGATTTTGACGACTAGCTTGACTGCTGGATTGCCGATAGCTGCATTGTTAGCTTGGCAAGATAAGCGCTGGTCAGTGATGCAGCGACTGCACCATTTACTGATTGCGCTAGCTGCTGGAATATTTATCTTGTTGCTAGACTACTGGAATTTATTGGGATTTCAATTTTAGGAGATGTTTTAGCTACAAAGAAGGTCAACCTCCCGCTTGAGAATCTGTCAGCCTTGCTTTATCAGGCGGGTTGAGAATTTTTAATAAAGCTTGTCGATAAAGATTTTGACCGTCAGAGTTAAGATGGACACCATCAATTGTCAAATCTTTCCTTAAGGACTGACCTTGATATAAAGGTTGTATATCTTCTTCAAATAAGATAACTTTTTCCATTGCTGCAATTTGACGAATCAAGGCATTAATTTCTTCAACTCTAGTTATAGGACCAGCAAGTGCAGGATTATAACTTGCTTCAACTGTTGAGTAAAACGCTGGAATTACAAACACCTGATTTGCTCCTAAGCCTTGCACAAGAGAGATACTTGTTTTGAGATTTTTTATAAAATCATCATTAGTAATACTACCGTCAGCGTCATTAGTTCCCATCGCAATGATTGCTACTTGGCATTTCACGTTTGCCGTAGTTAAAGCCTTTAGCTGATCGACTAGAGAAGTTGTTGTCATTCCACCCATGGCAAAATTGAAAGTGTGCTTTCCTAAGCTATTACCAAGACTTGAAGAAATCGAATCGCCAAACAAGCAGGCATCGTAGTTCTTGTTTTGGGTTGAGTTGACCTGCTTTTGCCACCAAATTTCAGCAATCAAATAATCTTTTGAGCTGGAAGTTAGCTTTAATGGTATCTGTTCAAAAGACTGCCCCTGCAGCTCTATAGAAGTCGTATATGCTTGGATTCGAGTCGGGTTAAGTATACTTAATCCCGCCATAAGAAACACGACCGTAGACTGGACTAGGGACAAAATTTTACTCATAGAAGTTAGCTTTCAAAGATTTGCTTGGACACACTGCAAAAACAGGAATTACGTAAGTCTATCCTATATTTTGATGCAGTTACTAGATGAACTAGGCTCTACCTGTACAGTGCAGCGATCGTAAGATTTTACGACTCTCGCAAAAAAGTGAGCGATAATAACTATAACATCTATCTAAGGGAGGAGGTAAGTCGGAAGGCTGATAAGTGAACGCTTGCTAGAAGCTTAGATTAAAATGTTGTGAACACAGCAAGTTGAGATTTCCTATGGACGCTGCGGCATTGTGGCAACGATACCAGGACTGGCTTTACTACCACGAAGAATTGGGACTATACCTAGATGTTAGTCGGATGCGATTCGACGAGGCATTTGTAGAGGCAATGCAGCCAAAGTTCGAGCGAGCGTTTCAGGATATGGCGGCGTTAGAGAAGGGCGCGATCGCTAACCCCGACGAAAACCGGATGGTTGGTCACTACTGGCTGCGTGACCCTGACTTAGCCCCAACAGCTGAACTGACACAAGACATCCTCCAGACTATCGACGAGATAGAAACTTTTAGCCAAAAAGTCCACACTGGAGCTATTCACCCTCCTCAGACCACACGCTTCACTGACATTATTTCCATTGGTATCGGTGGTTCAGCTCTTGGTCCGGAGTTCGTGGCAGCGGCCCTCGCTCCAGATTTTCCCCCACTGGATATCCACTTTATCGACAACACCGATCCAGCTGGCATCGATCGCATCCTGACACACTTAAGAAATCGCCTTGCCAGTACCCTAGTCCTTGTCATTTCTAAGTCTGGAGGGACGCCAGAACCACGCAATGGCATGATCGAGATCAAAAAAGCATATGCTGGTCAGAATTTGGACTTTGCTCGCTATGCGATCGCGATCACTAGCAAAGATAGCCAATTAGACAAAATAGCCAAATCTGAAAGCTGGCTGGCAACTTTTCCCATGTACGACTGGGTAGGAGGACGGACTTCCGAAATGTCTGCTGTAGGTTTGCTAGCAGCCACCCTCCAGGGAATCGATATCCGCTCGATGCTGGCTGGAGCAAAAGAGATGGATGCCGCCACTCGTAAGCCCGAACTCAAACACAACCCATCGGCTCTACTTGCTATGAGCTGGTACTTTGCTGGCAACGGGCGGGGTGAAAAAGACATGGTTGTGCTGCCCTACAAAGACAGCTTGATGTTGTTCAGTCGCTACTTGCAACAGCTAGTGATGGAATCGCTAGGCAAGGAGAAAGATTTAGATGGTAATGTTGTCCATCAAGGCATTGCTGTTTATGGTAACAAGGGCACAACTGATCAGCACGCCTATGTACAACAGTTACGAGACGGTGTAGCCAACTTCTTCATGACCTTTATTGAGGTGCTAGAAGATCGAGAAGGACCATCCCCGGAAGTAGAACCAGGGATCACAGCAGGGGACTATCTATCTGGTTTGCTTCAAGGAACCCGCAAAGCGCTGTACGAAAAGCAGCGAGACTCGATTACGATCACTATCCCCCAAGTGAATCCCCGTACTGTTGGTGCTCTGATTGCTCTCTATGACAGGGCTGTAGGTTTTTATGGCTCCCTAGTCCATATCAATGCCTATCATCAACCAGGGGTAGAAGCTGGTAAAAAGGCTGCTGCCGCTGTTCTAGAGTTGCAGAACCGGGTGGTGCAGATTCTGAAGGAGGCAGGTACTCCTCTGTCTCTAACTCAACTAGCAGAGAAAGCCAATGCGACTGATGAGATAGAGGCAATTTATAAGATTTTGCGTCATCTAGCTGCGAACCATCGGGGTGTGACCTTAGAGGGGAATCTGGGAGAGCCCAGCACTTTAAGTGCCTCTGCTAGTTAACGAATTTACGGTGGGGGCACAGCTAGTTAATTGTGCTCCCTACCTGACCTGGTTAGAGCGAAGCTGACGGTCGCTTTTGGTGAATCTGCGTGTAGCGGTGATTATCAATTTGGTCAAACAGCCCACCAAAAATAAATTGCTGCGGCATCTCCTGGTTGAAGAAGTCATGCGGAAAGCCGAGTTCGATCTGGCTCACCTGAGCCAGATGGGCAAGCTGGTCATCGGATAGTTTCACGTTCACGCAGTCGAGATTATCTTTCACCTGCGTTGCTTTGCGTGCGCCAATGATCGGAATCGTGCCCTGATGCAGAAGCCAACTTAGAGCGACTTGGGCGGAACTACAGCCAATTTGCCCAGCAACCTCATCAACGGCGTGGGCAATCGCATGGTTGCGATCGCTCTGCTGCACAAAGGCGGACATGCCTTCGTTGTAATCGAAACGCTTCGTAGATGGTTTTGCATTCGTCAAACGATGCGCCCCAGCCCCAATCTTCACCGAAAGTCATCGTGCCCAGGCAGAGTTCCGAGACGCGCAGACCGCTGTTGCCCATTAATTTGTATTGCATGGTTGTTTTCTCTAAAAGATTAATGATTCAAAGCGACGGTCTCCAAGCAGAAATCACCAGTTAGCTTTCAAAGCTGGTATGAGAAACTGCGTGAGCGTCAAGCCATCTACTCCAAGTTCGGTGCGCTCGTCGGCTGCCAACATTCCGGCGTGAGCGTGCCACCAAGTGGCACTTTGAACCACAGACTCTATTGGAGTTTTTCTGAAAACAGCTTGGGCAATCAGACCGCCGATTAAACCTGTTAAAACGTCCCCGCTACCGCCTCGCGCTAGGGCTGGAGTACTTTCAGGATTGATCCAGACACGACCATCAGGACTTGCGATCGCTGTCCTTGCTCCCTTTAATAACACCACTGCCCCAGTTTGTTGAGCAGCCTCACGGACAACTTCCACCCGTTGATTTTCTACGTCCCCAGCGTCAGGAAACAGCCGCTTGAATTCGCCAGCATGAGGGGTCAGAACAGTAGGAGCTTGACGCGATGATAGAGTAGGTATAGTTCCTAATTCAGCCAGGATATTTAACCCATCAGCATCCAGCACTAATGGTCGGTCGCTGGCTAGCATTTGTTGGACAATAGGTTTGGCATCCTTCGTTAGGCCAGGACCACAGGCAATGACATCAAATGAGCTAAGGTCATCGTTGTCTTTGGGTAATTCTGCGATCGCTCCTGTCGCTGTCTCAGGACAACTCAGGATCAGTGATTCTGGCGATTGGCTTGTCACTAACATCTGTAGTGATTCAGGCACGGCAATATAGAGCATGCCTACACCACTCGCTTGTGCCCCTAACGTTGACAAAATTGCTCCCCCCGAGTAACGATGAGAGCCACACACCAGTAGCATAGAACCCATCTTGTACTTATAAGTAGAAAGTGGGCGTGGCAGGGGAAGATGAGCGATTGCCGATTCCCTAGTTATGCGCTGAACGGTTGGTTTTCCAATTACCGCCAGCACATCAGCTATGGGTAGATCAATATCGATGAGTTCAGTCACACCCACAAACTCTAATGCTTGCTCCTGCAATAGTCCTAGTTTCCAAAGCCCAATGCAGAATGTGTGGTTAGCACGAATAGCAGTTCCTAGCACTTTGCCTGTATCAGTATGTATTCCCGTCGGCAAGTCAATACTAAGAACAGGTTGCGACCATTGATTGATCTGGTCAACGGCATCGGCAATGGGATGTTCAATCGCTCGTTCCTGCCCATAGCCAAATAAACCGTCAATCAGAAGGTCGCAACCTTTTAATGGTTCAACTGAGTCATAGAAGGGCAGCCCTAAGCTTTCAGCATAACTAGCATGTTGAGCAGTGATTTCCTTCGATTTTGCTAAAGGGCGGTAAAGCAGGACATCATAGCCTCTAAAGTGAAGCTCTCGCGCCACTACCAGCGCATCACCCCCGTTATGCCCCGGTCCTACGAGGATACCAATCTTAGGGCAATCCCTGTAGGAGTATAATGTTTGCAGGCGGTGAGAGATCACGCCCCCCACTTTTTCCATTAAAGAGGCAACTGGCATCCCGGCAGCAAAGATACGAGCCTCAATATCGCGCATCTGATTAGCCGTCACAACGACTTGCGCAATCTGCTTCATCCTATCTGTTCCTTCTATCACCATTACTTGCCTCTGGTCGTTACCAAACGTTGCCAGTTGTCGCTATTTTGAAGTCTTTGTCTGCTGCGCTAGCTTCCGGAAGTAATCCATACTGGCATCAGGACGACGGCGAGTCGAGCTAGCGACGGGAGGAGCCGCTTGAGGTTCTGGCGCTGTCACCTCACGCTCAGCTTTAGCTGACTGTAGGCGCTGAGTCTCATCTTCTTGGAGATACTGAGACTCAGCAAACCCTAAAAGCTTTCCTAAGAAGTTAAATCGCTGCAGCAGCCAGCTAAAGACCTGTCCTAAAAAACCAAAGATTTGATAAAGCCAACCTTCGAGGCGAATGAAAGTATTTCTGATGGCCTGAATTAAACGAGACATACTTATGCTTAATTGAGGATACTGCCATTATCCACCTTTCTGCAAACTCCAGATACAGAGCTATCCCAACATCTACAGACAGCGTTGTCCTGGCTGAATAATGTGACAAATCGACTTAGGCTATGTGGAGTGTTATGCAGAGCCCCTGCAACCTTAAGGTTAAAAATCTGTCTCACGACAGATTAATTTATGTTAAGTTTCGTCGAGCCTTTTGTTTGGCGCAGTTACTTGAGCTTGCGCTCTTGAGCTAGTTCCGGCAGAACGTTGAGTCACCGGAGCAAGCATATGGCGCGAACCCTTGAGCTTGCACTCTTCGCGCTGCCGGATCTGCCTCCGGCAGAACGTTGAGTTTTTAAACTCTTCCAGGAGAGCAGGGATGCAAGATATCCGCTCCCATCCATGCCATCAGAACGCATTTCGGCATTACCGTGGCGTTGTTCTCAGTATCTAAGGAGCGTTTCTATGACCAACCCAATTTATCAGACTGTGATTGTTGGCGGTGGCTTTACTGGACTATTTACAGCCTTACACCTAAGCCACCAGCACTATCCCCGCTCAGTTATCCTGATTGACCAGCAGGAACGCTTTTGTTTCAAGCCTTTGCTCTACGAGTATTTCAGTGGTGAGATGAATGCTGAGCAGGTTGTACCGCGATTTGAGGAACTGTTCAGGGGTAGTGGCACTATTTTTGTGCAAGATACAGTACAGTCAATCGACTTACATCAACGCCAGATCAAATTAGCTTCTGGCACCTGCTATGGCTACAGCAATTTGGTGTTGGGTTTGGGTGGTGTCACTAGCTATTTGGGTGTTGAGGGGGCAAAAGAGAATGCCCTATCTTTTTGGTCGCAAGACGATGCAATTGCCATCGACTATCATTTGCGCGATTGTCTGCAACGGGCTGTGCAAACAGAAGATCCTAAGCAACGTCGTGGTCTGTTGACGGTTGTGATGATTGGTGGTGGTCCTTCAGGAGTAGAAATGTCCTGTACCATAGCAGACCTTCTACCTCAATGGTATGAAGGTTTGGGAGGCAATGGTCAAGAAATTCGGGTAGTCCTGCTGAATCACGGCAAGGAAATCCTTAAGGGCGACATTAATAGTCACCTGCAAGAAGTTGCAGTGCAGAAATTGCAACAGCATGGTGTAGAACTCCTCCTAGGAGCAACTGCTACAGCTATTCAACCAGATTTAGTTGAGTACAAACGCGATGACAAAATAGAGCAGATCCCAGCATGCACCACAATCTGGACAGCTGGTTCTTCTACCCATCCGTTAATTAAAGACCTACCGATTGCTCAGGAACACCGCGATCGCCACGGGCGGCTCAAAGTGACCCCCACCATGCAACTACTAGACTTTCCTGAAGTCTTTGCTGGCGGCGATTGTGCATTTTTAGAGAATAGCTCCCTGCCTCCCACAGCCCAGGTTGCTTACCAGCAAGGAAAAGGAATCGCTCATAACTTGAAAGCGCTTGCTTTAGGACATCACCTAAAGCCTGCCCAGGTCAATATCCGCGGAACGCTCCTGAAACTAGGACTGGAAGAAGCTGTAGCTAATCTATACGATCGCTTTCAAATCACTGGCGAACTTGGTCACCTGATTCGTCAAGGTGCCTATTTAGAGCTGATGCCAACCCCAGTTCATAATTTCAAAATTACTGCTGAGTGGGTAGATGAGGAACTCTTTAACCGCCATATTGGTTCTAGTAATGGGACTAAGAAAGCGGTGCAAACAATAGAACTCTTTGGTGGAGCGGTTGTGGGCGTTCTGGTTGCCAGGAAATTACTCCAAATGCTAGGGGAAGAAGATAAACACCGCAAATCCTGAAGGATAAAATGAAGTTGAAAGGATGAGGGTTAAATTCATCCTTCCAACTTCATCCTCGATTCCTTGATATGTTGATCCAGACTCAATCTCTATCGACAGAAATTGTAGCAACGGCTTTAGAAGACCCGCTAATCAATTCAAGTGCCGAACAAACTATCACAATTCTTGTTTGGGCTCTGATCTTTGCCTTAGCAGTTGTTGTTGGGTTGTTTAACCGCCGCTTGGAGTATGCTATCATCCTTGCCCTTGTCAGTAGCATAATTACTATTGCCTTCTTTGTCATCAGCTAACAGTAGACAACAGAAGGTGTTGTTCGAGATTAACTTTCAACCTAAGGGCAGGCGAACAGTGTAGGTACTGCCTAACCCTGGCTGGCTCTGAACTTGTATACTTCCATAGTGTGCTGCGGCAATTGCTTGGGCAATTGACAAACCCAATCCAGAACCCCCAGTATGACGAGAGCGGTCTCGATCGACCCGATAGAAGCGAGCAAAAATTTGGGTCCAATCTTCAGGGGCGATCCCAACCCCTGTATCTCGTACTTGAATCACAGCATTGGGATCGCAATAATTTAGGGTTACTAGGACTTTTCCTCCTGGTGGTGTGTATTGGATGGCATTCACAACTAAGTTAGAAATCAGGCGATAAAGCTCCTCAGAATTACCGTGAACATGCAGTGATTGTTGTACTACCTTTGCAGAGAGGCTAATGTTAGCCTCGGTTGCCATACCAGCTAGTTCTTCAACTAGATCATTGACTAAATCATTCAAGCAGCACAGCGAACATTGTCTTGTCTCTGGCTTATCCATCCGTGCCAGCAGGAGCAAATCCCTGACCAATTGAGACAGTCGAGTGTTCTGCCTTTGGATAGTTTGGAGGATTTCCCGCATTTCTAACTCAGGTAAATAGTCTTGTTTCAATGCGGATTCCGCTGTGAGCTGCATTGCCGCCAGGGGAGTGCGGAATTCGTGAGCTGCATCAGCAGTAAACTGTTGCATTCGTCGGTAAGACTGTTGGATCGGTTGCATTGCCGATCCTGCCAACCACCAACTGGCAATACCGATCAAGAGCATGGCGAAGGGCAATCCCAAAAATAGGATCAATCTTAAATCGGCGATATGCTGGTCTCTATCATCAAGCGATCACCCAATATGCAAATATCCCCAGGGTTGCTTGTCCTGAGTGTGTAGCAATAAGGAAAGTTGACGATAACGTCTACCTGTTTTGTCTGTTGTTATTTGCCACTTATGCTGACTTAGGGCGAAAGGTAATTGCTTTGGGTTGAAATCCGCTTGGGCAATTGTCCGTCCTGTACGGTCTACTAATCGCACGTAGATGATTGGAGCAAATTTAGGATTTGCTTGATTAGTCGAGCAGCTAATCTGATTAGTACAAGTCTTAAGCAGGATCTGTGGAGCGGCGCTTGGCAAAACTCCAGGTTGTTGCAAAACTGGTTCAATGCTATTTTGCAGTTCGCCCGCTATGGACTCTAGCCCTCGATTGATGCTTTCATCATAGGCATTGATGATTGCTTGGTAAACTCCCCAAATACATAAAGCCATGATGCCGCCCATGACTGCAACGTACCATCCTGCCAACCGTAAGCGAGTGAAAGAGGCTGTCTTGAGACATTTAATCGTTGGCAACAGGAACGTTGAGGCGATAACCTAAACCATAGACAGTTTCAATCAGATCGCTGCCATCTGGATCTAACTTGCGTCTCAAGAGGCGCATTTGAGCTGCTACCACGTTACTGAGCGGTTCTGTACCGACTTCCCATAACTGATTCATGATCTGCTCTCTATTCACAATCTGCTTCGGGTGCATCATAAAATACTCAAGCAGTTGGAATTCCTTGAGCGTCAGCGGTATCACCTGCTTTGTGCCATCGGGGTACTCACGAGAAACAACACGGGTGCCATAGTACAATGTGAGGCTACCTACTTTTAATTGCGGGGGTTGAAGTTGAGGCGATCGCCGCCTTAATGCCCGCAACCGCGCTAGCAGCTCTGCCATCCCAAATGGCTTCACCAGATAGTCATCCGCCCCAGCATCCAATCCCATAATCTTTTCTTCCATGCGGTCTTTGGCTGTCAGCATTAGAACAGGCATATGATTATTCTGAGCCCGCAGCCGTTTACATAGCTCTAATCCAGATAACCCAGGCAACATCCAGTCAAAGATAGCGACTTTGTACTGAGTCCACTGATTTTCGAGATATCCCCACGCCTCAGCACCGTCAAGCACTAAGTCAACCAAATAAGCTTCCCGAGTGAGAACTCGTTTGATAGCGGCACCTAAATCTGGCTCATCCTCTACTAATAGCAGCCTCATAAACGCATTAAATCTTTTACTAGGAATTTTTTTAATTACTTCTAATTTATCATCCCTCGATAGATAATATAGAATATCTGTTCATAGACTGAATTAATGTTAAACAAGATTGTATTTCTTTAGAAAGTATAACATTGTTGCTATAAGCATTTTGAGGCGTAATCTCTCTTGCATCATTCTTGCCAAAGGATGAGATTGTATTATTTAATTAGAAGATCAAAAAAGTGAAATAGAGATGAAATTCAAATATTCCATTTGAAAGGAAAGTTATTATCCCGTTAGAAAGAAGCAATAGCAACAATATCAAATTAAAGTAAATCTGAGGAAAAGCCCAATTCTCTAGAACAAGGGAACAGCAAAAGTAATTAAGCTTTGGCTTTTACATTCCCTAAAGCGGAGCCCTAAACTACTACTACCAGAGGCGAACCACTTACTGAGGTAAGGTTAAGGAAAGAAGTGAATAAACGTTCTACTACATCCACTACTCTGGTTAAGTAAAGACTACTCCGCTGTAGAGACAAGCTAACCTGTGAATTTTCCTCTAAATGGCAAACGATCTAGATTTTGCAGAAAGGAAAGTTTGGGAATGAGCTCTTCATGCTTACCAACTAACAAAAGAAACGAGGTTTATAGTCTATGGCATGGGATACGGTGGGGCAATTTCTCTTAGTAGCACATCCATCACCGGAGCTTCTCAATCCCACTGAGAAGTTTATAGAGGTAGTGGCTTTCTGGGTTGGTTGCGGCCTCTTAACTACTGGAGCAATCATTTTTGGTCTAGGATTTCGTTCAGCCAAACGAGAAACCTGGGAAGAGTTCTACCTTAACAATTTTATCATTTGTTCCTGGGCGGCATGTGCCTATTTGGCTATGGCAATGCACTTAGGAGAATTAGCGTTGCCCGGTGACCAAATTCTTGGGGGAGGTAATCCGCGTCATATCTATTGGGCACGCTACGCGGACTGGGTCGTTACGACTCCCATCATTTTGTACGACTTGATGAAACTATCTGGGGTACGGCCTACTGTAAAAAAAGCCGTAATTTACTCAGATATTGCCATGATTATCACAGGTCTGATTGCAGCTCTCAGTCCATATAACCAGAGACTGGTTTGGTACATTGTTAGCTGCATGTTTGAAGTGGCGATCTTCCTGATGCTCTTAGGTCCAGTCTGGACCTCAGCCCGCAGGCAACACCACACTGTCAGTAAGCTATTTACTCAAGCTCTAACAATCTTCTCGGTGTTTTTCTGGTGCTACCCAATAGTCTGGATTCTTGGCAACAAAGGGTTTGGCATATATGGGTCAGCTGTCGAAACAGTTCTCATCCTGTGCCTAGATGTCACGGCTAAGGTGTTCTACGGTCTATATCTCACAAGAGATCGGGAAGCCTTGCAACGGGTGGGTGAATTGTCCCGACTGGAAGCGGCACAAGCTAGCTCTTAACCACCACGTCTATTTGCACCAAACATCTCGATTAATAATAACTTGAGCTTGCGCTCTTCGCGCCGCTGGAGCGGCCATTGAGCGGAACGTTGAGTCGCTCTTTGCTAGCACAGGCGTTGCCTTGAGTCCTGTAAAAATTCGGAACTGTTAGAGCAGTTAGGTGCAAAGAATAAATTTAGCGCAGCCAAGTGTCTAAAAACTCTGAGCTGCGCTTGTCACCTTCTAATCATAAAGGAGATTTTGACATGATCGAAGAAGTGCCATTACTTCACTACAACCCCACAACTCAAAACCAGCGAGTCCGTAGTTTTGGTACTGCCGACAAAAATGAAGATACCCCGTATATCTATCGGCTGGAAGATTATATCTTTCCCACTTCATTGGAACCGCTGATTCGGGCGGCATACTATCAAGTCTTCAGCGAACATGAGACGCTTAAATTCAACCGCCAGAAGAGCTTAGAATCTCAAATCCAAAACCGGGTAATTACGGTCAAAGATTTCATTCGGGGTCTAGCAAAGTCAGAGCGATTCTACGAGCTAGTGGTTTCAACCAATAACAACTACCGGCTAGTGGAAGTCTGCCTCAAGCGCCTGTTGGGACGTGCTCCTTACAATCAAGATGAAAAAATTGCTTGGTCAGTTAAGACTTCAACTCTAGGCTTTCATGGTTTTGTTGATGCCATCATTGACAGCGAAGAGTACAAAGAAGCCTTTGGGAATAATATAGTCCCCTACCAGCGTAAACGCATGGAAGGTCGTCCCTTTAACCTAGTTACGCCCCGTTACGGCAGAGAACACTATGAAAGAGAGCTAGCGGTAACAGGTGAACCTGATTGGCGCTTTATCATGGCCAAATTCTATCATCGTAAGCATCATGAACGGCAAATGCGTGAGGGCGACCCTCGTAAGTATCGTGACATGCTTCCTAAGGTTGCTCCCAACGGTCCTAACCCGAATGAAGAGCGAGTATCAACTATCAAAGTTGGACCTTTTGACGTGGATTACTTCTTAAGAAAGTGGTTGGTGTAGTTTTTTGCTAGATCAGCAACGCGCCCAGCCGTAGTAGCCAATAGAGATGAACAATAAGAAAGCTAAGGAGAAAATTTCATGTCGTTACTGGGATTGGGCGCGGAGCCAAAGAGGCTGTTTTTTTTGTGGAAGAGGGGGTGCAGACTATACGGCTCCAGATAGAGTATCCAGCAGGGGGAGAAAGGTACTAATACCAATTTGTATTTTGTTTTAGAAAACTAAGATCATAGGAGCAGCAAGAGAACTGAGAAAGGGTTGCGTAGCATCAAAACTTAACCCAACAGTATTGATGCCTACCCTTACTCAGAAAATTGACTGTGTTAACAGCATTTGAACAATGAAGGATCTGAGCCTAAGAACACCCATAATTTATTATTTAGTAATAACGCTCACCATATCAGTTGCAATTTTGTCAGTTTTCTTCCCTGTATTTACTAATACTTATGGTACATTAATTGCAATCATATTAATTGTAGGTATAGGTATTCCCCATGGAGCAACAGACCATCTAGTTTTTAAATATTTGTCAGAACATAATATTTGTGTAGCTTGCCAGATAAGGTTTTACTTGATCTACATCTTTTCTGCTCTTGGTTATGCAATATTTTGGTATCTATTTCCTTTCTTTTCTTTGGTAGTATTTATTGGTATTAGTGTTTATCATTTAGGGCAATCAAACTTACACTATTTGTCTTTACCTAAAAATAAAATACTTGAAACCTCTATATATGCATCTTGGGGGCTATTTGTTGTATTTGCACCAATTATTTCTAACTCTAGAGAAGTCATTGCAATTTTAGAAAACTTTTTAAGTAAAGCTTGGATAATTAATCTTGAAAACAAGGAATATTTTTTGGTATTCATAATTATTTTAAATTCTGTTGTACTAAGTTTATTGTTGATATTCAAATACGCTAACATGAAAGAAATATTTAGAGAAAGCTTGAATTTATTAGTGTTAAGTCTACTTTTTTATACTACTCCTTTAATGGTATCTTTCGGAGTTTATTTTGGACTTTGGCATTCACTAGGCTCTACATTTGATCAAATTCAATTCATCAGGAAATACAACTCTAAATTCAATTTTGTTGATTTTTATCTAAAATCTATACCACTTACCCTAATTTCAATATCAATTTTTATTGTATTTTACTTGTTTTTCCTTCACTTCAACCATCTAGATTTTCAAAAATCAAATTTAATTATTGGCTTATTTTTTATTAACCTTGCAGCAATTACCCTACCACATACAATAATTAGAGATAAGTTGTACATCAAGTAATTTCTAACTCAGCTACTGATTTGTCCAGCAAGATTCGCAACTACTGTAATTAACTCAGATGGATTAACGGGCTTGGGCACATGGAGTTGAAAGCCTGCTAAGAGAGCCTGCCTACGCTCTTCTTCCCTGGCATATGCTGTCAGAGCAGCGATCGGAATCTGTCCTCCTTGCTCAGGTGAGAGCAATCTAACTTGGCGGAGCAGAGTGTAACCGTCCTCACCAGGCATCCTGATGTCGCACAGCAAAACATCTGGTTTGCGACCTGATAGATTTGCCGTAGTCAGCATTTCCATTGCCTCACGAGCAGAGGCGACTGCTGTGACATCTGCCCCAACCTGCTTCAGCACCATTGCAATCACCTCACGCATATCAGCCTCATCATCCACGACTAGCACCCATATGCCTTTGAGGCTTGGCAAGCTGTCAAATAGTTTGCCTTTCCGATTTTGTAGGTTTGTTCGCTGTTGCTCGCTCGTCTGCCTAGAGGCAGCTGCTAGTGGCAGAGACACGGTGAATGTGGCTCCTCTCCCCTCTCCTGGACTATCTGCATAGACAGTGCCGCCATGCAGCTCCACTAAGTGTCGGACGATCGCAAGTCCTAAACCAAGTCCACCCTGAATCCTAGTAGTCGTGCTATTGGCTTGGCGAAAGCGGTCGAAGACATAGGGCAAAAACTCTGGGCTGATACCCCGACCCGTGTCGCTCACCACTATCCAGGCTTCAGAATCTGTGCGAGTCAGTCGGATCTCAACTTGCCCGCCATTAGCCGTGAACTTAATGGCATTGGAGAGCAGGTTTGAGACAACCTGTTGCAACCTTTGCACATCGCCTAAAACCAGACCTACCGAAATATTTTTTAGTACAAACTGAAGTTGAATACCTTTAGCCTCAGCTGTTAGACGTAGAGTATCAACTGCCGCCTGAATCACAGGTACAAGATCGACTAAATGGACGCTTAGTCGCAGATTACCTGTGATAATACGCGAGATATCTAGGAGATCTTCAATCAGTTGTGACTGTGACTTGGCAGTGCGCTCAATAATTTCAAGTGCCTGGGCAGTCGTGGCATCGTCCAGATCTCCGTCGCGGAGTAGCTCAGCCCATAACAACATAGCTGCCAGAGGTGTACGCAGCTCATGAGAAACGATTGATAAAAACTCGTCCTTTGTGCGGTTGGCTGCTTCAGCCTCTGCGCGTGCCGCCTGTTCGCGCACTAACAGTTGGGCGCGTTCTTCTTCCGCCCGCTTGCGATCGGTGATATCGCGCATCACTTTAGCAAAGCCACGTAACAGTCCGGTTTCATCGCGTAAGGCTGTAGTGATTTCATTTGCCCAAAACCAAGTTCCATCCTGTCGGACATGCCAGCACTCCTGCTCTGACCGCCCATCTGCTACTGCCTGCAGCAATTCCTGATCTGGAACACCTTGCTGAATTGCTTCAGACGCAAAAAAGCGGGAGAAAGGCTGACCCAGGATCTCTGCTTCCTGATAGCCTAAAATGCGTTCAGCCCCAGTGTTCCAGCTAGCAACGCACCCTTGCGGATCTAGCATAAAAATTGCGTAGTCTTTCACATTCTCTACCAACAAGCGCAGGCGCTCTTCGCTTTTCTGTAGAGCCTCTTGGGCTTGTTTGGTTTTAGTGTAGTCTCGTAGGATTTTTGAGAAACCTCGGAGATTACCATATGTATCTCTTAGGGGTGTAACCACACCATTAGCCCAGAACCAAGAGCCATCTTTGCGGACATGCCAGCGATCATCCTGAGTGCGACCTGCGGCTACCGCCGTCCTCAGTGCATACTCGGGTCTTCTACCTTGAATGTCTTCTGGCGTATAAATACAGGAGAAAGACTTGCCCAAAATCTCTGCTTCTTGGTAGCCTAAAATACGTTCGGTCCCAGTATTCCAGCTAACAACGTTCCCGTCCAGATCCAGCATGAAAATTGCATACTCATCAACACCCTCCACTAGCAAGCGGAAGAGTTCTTCGCTTCGGTGTTGACTTTCCCGACGTCTCTCTGCCTTCTGAGCGTTCAACTCAGCTTCACGCTTGGCTGCCTGTAGTGCCGAGATGAACAAATTGACTATTACTCCCTCCAACACAAATAAGCCCAGCTCTATAATTTGCCCTGATCTAGTACTTAAGACCGAACGGGTTAGACCTAGGAAGAAGTAGCCGCTGATACCAGTCGCTAAAACGGTTGCCAGCAACCCTGGTCCCAGACCACCATAGTAGGTTGCAGCCATCACAGCAGCAAAAAACAGGAGAAAGGGACTCTCTTGACCAATCAAAGGTTCCAGTAGCAGCTTCAACAGTAGGACTAGTGTTACGGACAGCACAGCTATTCCGTAACGCCACAATGAGGAGGTATTCACCTTTGACATGTCCTATTGACTCAATTTCATTATCCTCAAGCTGGCTCTCGTTCAAAAGGTCTACTTAGGGTTTCCGGTTGGCTTGAGGGGCAACTTGACCATAATTTAGTGCCGCAACCAACGAAACCCCACCGACAATATTGCCCAGTAGCGTAGGAATCATGAATTGCCCGAAATATGCTCCCCAAGAGGCAGCTCCAGTCGTGACAAGGTAGAACATGTATACTGACCCAATAATGACATGTACAAGCTCTCCTAGTCCCACTAGGTAGGTAATAAAAAAAATCACACTAATCTCGGATGACTTAGCACCGGGAAGCAGCCACACCATCAGGGCAATCAGCCACCCCGCAAAGATTGCTCGCAAAAAGTGTATCCCGAATCTACCCTCCATCGACTTAAGGCTAATTTCAGTGAACGCGTGCTGCACATCAGGCTTAAAAACTTCAGTGTGACCCAAAACCCAGGCAACCAAAAATCCGCCAACGAGATTAGTCACCAGCACCACTACCCATAATCGCAGTAAACGCCTGAGATTAGCGGCATTTCGCTTGTTCAGTAAGGGCAGCACTGCTGTGAGGGTGTTTTCAGTGAATAACTGCTGGTGACCTAGCACTACAATCAAAAAACCTACAGTATATCCAAGCTTCGTGAGCAATGGGCGCCATGGCTTGTCGGGTAGGCTTGCCTGAATCAACCCCTCCGCGATCAGTGAAAATCCCATGGAAAGCCCAGATGCTAGCCCGGACCAAGCTAAGGCTGAGACTGGTCGACGCAACTCACGCTCACCCTCTTCCCGAATCGCCTCATGGAGAACCACCGCTCCAGGGCGGGTACGCTGCTTAACCTCCTGCTGTTCAGTTTC
Organism: Chroococcidiopsidaceae cyanobacterium CP_BM_RX_35; assembly: GCA_019242465.1. Next base: position 24,434 of record JAFAVL010000075.1, read on the forward strand.
ATCTAGTCCGAGTTCACGCATCCGGGATTCGGGTTGTTCTCCCTCTCCCTGCTTTTCTGTGCTTCGTCTCATGTTCTATTCCTGTTGCAAAGCTTGTGCCAGACGCAATAAAAATTAACGACTACAATCTCACTCAGCTTCTAGCGGCAGGATGAGATGAGGTAAAGCTAGAATGTAACTCAGAATACACTGTTGTCTGTAATTCAAACTGCTTCTTGAGCCTTACAAAATGCTTTCTCCCCTGACATTCCAATCACTTTCTTGCTGATGAACTTTTGGATTGGTTGCGCTGTCTGGTCTTACAACTAAGCGTCACAGCGACCTTTAGTTTAATTCGTTTCATCAGTCATCCTCAGCGGGAGCTAAATCAGACTTTTCTGGCGGAATGGGTTGGCTTTATTGACCGTTCGCTGTGTCAGGGGAAGCACCTTTATTTCTTCGTTCATTGTCCAATTGAAGCGCGATCGCCTGGTACAGTCCGTTCCTTTCAGCAACTGTTGCAAAAGGAGTTGCTGTGCCGCCCCTGCCTTGAGACAGTTTTGAGCAGATTCCTACCCAACTCAATTTGTTCTAAACGTTAGATCATGAGATCCAAAGCCTTGCGAAAACTAGCCAACTCCGACTCAAAATCACCGCCCTGAGCTGCATCTACTAAGCAATGTGAGGCGTGATCTTTCAGGATAATCTTAGCCACTTGATTGAGGGCAGAACGTACCGCCACAATTTGCACAACTATCTCTGGGCAAGATCTTTCTGCCTCGACCATCTTATAAATCCCATCAATGTGACCCCTAATTCTGGCTAAACGATTAAGTACGTCTTGAGTCTGAGTATGCGACATTAAAATACCCCCCTAGGGGATATGGATAATACTATTCTAATTGTTAGAAGTGAAACGAGTCATATAGCCAGTTGATATGCGGATGTACTCAATCATGAAGACTCCTTTGAGTTAGATATTGCACGTTTAAAACTCAAACCTCATTGTGCAGCATGAAGCATAGGGCTGTAGATGAGCACCGTGCTTGTGTGAGCCGTGTGTACTAAGATTCGAGGGAATACTGAATTGAAGCGTTGCAGGGCTCTCACTCATGGTGCCACTTGGGGATGGTAATCCTACCCGGACTACAGCAGTTATTAATTACACTCTCATCGGTGCAAACATTTTAGTGTTCTTGCATGAGATTACCTTATCCAAACCTCAGCTGGAACAATTTCTCAACACCTGGTCTATTGTTCCTTTGCATCTAACCCAAAGTTTTCAGGGTCACTCTAACTTTGGTTCTCATCCAGCGTGGATAACTCTGTTTACCTCTCAGTTCCTGCATGGAGGATTTTTGCATATAGCAGGAAACATGCTGTACCTCTGGATTTTTGGCAACAATGTGGAGGACCAGCTAGGACATATCAGATATTTGTTTTTCTATCTTTCCTGTGGTGTAGTTGCAGGACTAGCGCAATGGTTTTTCTCTGCATACTCAACTACCCCCTCATTGGGGGCAAGTGGTGCGATCGCTGGAGTTTTAGGGGCATATATTCTCCGATTTCCTCGGGCTCAGGTGTTGACACTCATCCCACTAGGATTTTTCTTTTGGACAATCCGGCTCCCAGCGTATGTCTTTTTAGGTTGGTGGTTTGTGCAGCAGTCGCTCTATGGATTGGCTAACATCGGTGCGCGGACAAACATAGGCATGGAACATGGAGGAGTTGCTTACTGGGCACATGTAGGTGGATTTCTGGCGGGAGTGATCTTGGGTCCTCTCCTTGGCTTGTTTGCTTGAATCAGTGGCAATCTAAACAACGGTTTTTTTGGATGATGTCTTAGCCGTTTGTAGTGTCCAAAGTTTTTACGTAGGCTTGTTCTACCTCTGTAAAGGGTTCAGCAGCAGCTCGTTGCGCCTCCAGTAAGTCAGCTGTGGCATCAGTTATGTCCCCAGTACGCGATCCCAACCGCTTACGTAGGACCTCCAAGGGGGCAGTACAGTGAAGAATCTGTAGGGGCAGTTGGTGAGATTGGGACTTGGCGATCGCTGCTAACCTTAACTGCTGTCGATCGTACTTTGCATCCAAAATCACAGGAAAACCTTGCGTTGATAACATAATTCCCAATTCCAATAGTCGGTCATAAGTCCTCTGATTCATCTCCTCTGTGTACAACTCAGCACTGCCCCGCTCCATGAGCCCAATCCCACCTAAATGTTTGCGCACTGCATCCGAGCGGATATGAACTGCTCCCAGTTGCCGGGCTAATTGTCGGGCGATGGTACTCTTACCAGAACCAGATAGTCCCGACATCAAAATCAGCTGACCTTGGCGAGGTTGAGCTGGCACGAGCGCGTCGCCGGAGCTACCTCCGGCGAACCGTTGAGCGTACTGCCAAGCCAAATGATAATAGTGAGCGGCTGTTGTCGCAGCCTCTTGCTTTGCTGCCGTTGCAATAGATGCGTCATCCAATAGCAAAGAATTGACTTTTGCCCGGACATACGCTTGCCGACTTAAGTATAGAGGTAGAACCTGCAAGCCCTCCCAATCGCCAGTCAGCTCCACATACGTATTCAAAAAGGCATTGCTCAAGTCTTTTCGCTGCCGTGCCTCTAAATCCATGATTGTGAAGGCAATGTCGTACATAACATCGACAAAGCGGAATTTCTCATTAAACTCAATACAGTCAAATAACAGGATTTTGTTTTGCCAGCGACAAATATTAGCCAGATGTAAATCCCCGTGGCACTCCCGAATCCAGTGGTTTTGGATTCTACTAGCAAATAGTGACTGTCGCTCTGTAAAAAAGCTATCTGTATACTGCTTCGTTTCATCAAACTGGAGCTGGCTTTGGGGACCACCAATATATTTCTGAGTTTGCGCGTAATTTTCATCAATCGCAGCACGCACTCGGGTCACTTCACCAAACGAGCGAATGTACTCATTCGTCTCAGCTTTAGCGTGGTATTGCGCTACCACTTGTCCTAACTCCTCCAGATCGGCTTCACCCAATTGACCCTGCTCAAACAAACTGATGAACAACGCCTCCTGAGGAAACTGATGGAGCTTTATCGCATATTCCACAGGCTCACCTGTCCCACCCAGTTGATATTGGTTCTCAGCCTGAGTAATGGGCAACACCTCTAGGTAAAGTTCAGGAGCCCCCCGCTGGTTCATCCGCAACTCTTCTTGACAAAAATGCTGTCGCTGGTCCAGCGTAGAGAAATCTAAAAAGCCAAAGTTAACTGGCTTTTTGAGTTTATAGACATAATCTCCCGTTAGCAGTACATAGGAAATATGCGTCTGCAGCAGCTGAATCGGTTCTGTCACCGCATGGGGATAAAACCATGGCTGCTGCATCTGCTGAATTAAGGGAGGAAGCGCTGTATCTGTCATACTTCCCCTGGGAAGCAGCTATTATGTCCCACCATTTTTGATCTGCTCGATTTTGGTTTGGTCAATAGTTTCCAGACGTGGACCAAGTTTCGCAACGACCTGGGCAGCGGCATACGAGGCGATCCTACCTGATACATCTAGCGGTAGACCCTGTGATAAGCCGTACAGCAAGCCTGCTGCGTACATGTCGCCCGCACCCGTGGTGTCCACAGCCTTGACGGGGTAGACAGGGATTTCGTACTTACTATCGCCCTGCAAGAGCAGC
>JAFAVL010000129.1 GCA_019242465.1 Chroococcidiopsidaceae cyanobacterium CP_BM_RX_35
CAGAGAGCCGGGGATAATTCCAACCAGAACGCAGAGTTAAGCAAGGGCTCGGTCTCAGCCGTAAATAAAACTTCTCTATCACTCTATCTAAATTCGGTATATGGGATGAAAAGACTAATGATTTTGCTAATTCGAGGCTATCGAGTATTGATTTCGCCCTTGTTTCCACCAACATGCCGCTATCAACCGACCTGCTCGCAGTATGCTTTAGAGGCTATAGAGCGATTTGGCATGTGGCAAGGAAGCCTGTTATCGCTACGGCGAGTGCTGCGCTGCCATCCCTTTCATCCTGGCGGCTACGATCCAGTCCCAACAGAAATTCAGCACTGAAGATTTTTGTCGGATATTTTCAGGAAATTTCTTGAGGAATAACTGTAAGGGAAAATAGCAAGAACCCCAGGAATACTAGAATCAAAAGTATCTCAAGCACTGATTAGCCGTAGCTATCTATGTCCCAATCGCGCCTCATCATCTTGATAGTTGGTCTTGTCTTGATTCTGGGACTAGTGCTGTGGCTAGTCGATTCTCTGTCACGGCTCTACTGGCAGTGGTCCTATTATTCTCCTTTGCTGGCAAACCTGCTGCTACTGTTGATGATTGTGCTGCTAGTGGTTGTAATTGGTGCAGTTGTCTATTACGTGCTGATGGTTCAAGGAGCTGAAACAAGAACGCGGCAGCAGCGCCAGATCCAAATTCCAGAGGCTAAGACTGAGGCGGCAGAAGAAACCTTACAAGCTGTGCGGCAACAAGTTGAGCAGATACAGGATGAAGTGGCACGGCAGGCTTTACTCAGCCGTTCGCGTGAGATTGAAGCAAACTTAGCTCGCGGCGAATTGCAAGTCGTTGTTTTTGGCACTGGTTCTGCTGGTAAAACGTCCCTAGTCAATGCGGTGTTTGGACGCATCGTTGGGCAGGTGGAGGCACCGATGGGAACAACTGAGGTTGGGGAAACCTATAGCCTTAAGCTGAGGGGATTGGAGCGAGAAATTCTCATTGTAGACACGCCAGGGATTTTAGAGGCAGGAGTAGCTGGAACTGAGCGAGAGCAGTTAGCGCGGCAACTGGCAACGGAGGCAGATTTGTTATTGTTTGTAGTGGATAACGATCTGCATCGGTCAGAATATGAGCCACTACAGACTTTGGCAGAGATTGGTAAGCGATCGCTCGTTGTCCTCAATAAAACTGACTTATATACCGCAGCTGACAAAGAGGCGATCCTTGCCCGACTGCGAGAACGCGTCCGAGGATTAATTGCAGCAGCAGATGTTGTAGCAATTGCCGCTAATCCCCGCCCAGTGATGCTAGAGACTGGTGAAACTGAACAACCCGATCCAGATATTGTGCCACTACTACGACGTATGGCAGTTGTTCTCCGCGCCGAAGGTGAAGACTTAGTGGCAGACAACATCTTGCTACAATCCCAACGATTGGGGGAGGAAGCTCGCAAGATTATTGATGCTCAGCGGCAGCGGCAAGCCGAGAAGGTCGTAGAGCGGTTTCAATGGATTAGTGCTGGAGTCGTTGTGATAACTCCCTTACCTGTTATAGATCTATTGGCAACTGCGGCGGTGAATGCCCAGATGGTAGTTGAAGTTGGCAAAATCTACGGCTGTGAAATTAATCTGGCGCGGGGGCGCGAACTGGCGCTATCTTTGGCAAAAACCTTGGCAAGTTTAGGTATTGTCGAAGGAGCCATCGAATTAATCTCAACAGCGTTAGAGCTAAGTATTGCCGCCTTCTTCGTTGGCAAGGCAATTCAAGGGGTAACAGCTGCTTATCTGACACGCATTGCGGGCAAGAGTTTTATCGAATATTTTCGTCGCGACCAAGATTGGGGCGATGGTGGCATGACTGAAGTTGTGCAGCAGCAGTTTCAGCTAAATCGCCGGGATGAATTTGTCAAAGCTTTTATCCAGGAGGCTATTGATCGGGTCGTCAAGCCGTTGACGGAGCGCATAGAAGGAAGTAGGCAAACCAGAGCTTGAGCTGTGAACGCTTGGCAATAAGTCTGCAGATAGGTCATTTAGTTTAGAAATCTGGTTGTGTTGCAAAAACTTATTGAAGATAGAAAACTGCCAAAACCACAGATGTTGAGATAACTCCTGCATTCTGAATACGCAAAAGTCATATTTTATACTTTTCATACATCCTCTCATCAGCCGCCAGACTGCACTGATAGTGGTTCGCCAACCTTTGGCAACACAACCGTGCGTTTTTCGTATCGTGGTTGTGGGATAATACTACCTTTAGAGGCAACTCTATGACTGCTGCTTATATTCAAAACGAAACCGAGTTCAACACACTGCTAGAAGCAGAGCCACTGTTTGTAGTTGACTGCACAGCTACTTGGTGCGGACCTTGCAAACTCATTGCCCCTTTGATGGATCAACTGGCAAAGGAGTACAGCGACCGTGCTAAGGTCTTTAAGCTAGACTTGGATGCTAACCAGCCTGTTGCCAAGCGATTTGGCATCCGCAGTATTCCTGCTGTCATGATCTTCAATCAAGGCGAGTTGGCAGAAACGATAGTTGGTGCTAAGCCCTACGAAGACTTCAGTAGCGCTCTCGCTAAATATTTGGCTTGATAAGATTATCAAGTTATCGCTGGTTCTAGCGGATTTTGTGGTCGCTACCGACAGGGGGGTATGGTGTCCTGGTTGGGAAGCTATACAGGGCAGGATCAGATGGATTTAAGTATCATGACAACTGGTTGCATAACCTGTTGATTGCTTCTTCCATGAATGGGCGAAGACCCGGAAAACAGTAGACCACAAAATCTGCCAGAAGGGGAATCGTCGTAATCGACGCTTATAATTGACCCTGCCTAGTGTCTGCTTTTTTGGCTCTGCTGAGCTTCCAAAATAGTCGGCGCGAATCCTTCAATCTAATCTTCGTTCAACACCTGGAATCTCGGTTGAGCGTTAATTTATCTGGATTGCTCATACAAGACAATGAATACCCTGCTTCTCTACCCCCGCTTCCCCCAAAGTTTTTGGTCTTTTGATAAAACGCTAGAGATAGTGAATCTCAAAACTCAACTACCGCCGCTAGGATTGATCACAGTAGCTGCCATTCTGCCTCAGTCTTGGCACTTTCAACTGGTAGACCGAAATGTTCGAGATGTCATTGAGGAGGAGTGGGCTGCGGCTGATCTGGTAATCCTATCTGCCATGATTGTTCAGAAGCAAGACTTGTGGGTGTGTGTGCAGGAAGCAAAGCGTAGGGGTAAACAGGTTGCGGTTGGTGGTCCTTATCCAACTGCACTTCCCGAAGAAGTTCAATTGTTCGGCACAGACTTTCTCATTCTGGATGAAGGGGAGATTACCCTCCCCCTGTTTGTCGCAGCTCTGGAACAAGGCAGTCACTCAGGCATCTTTCGCTCCAACGGACAAAAACCAGATGTCTCAGAGACTCCCATTCCTCGGTTTGATTTGCTTGAAATGGCTGCCTATGCTGAAATGTCTGTGCAGTTTTCCCGAGGTTGTCCGTTCCAGTGTGAGTTCTGTGACATCATCGTTCTCTATGGTCGCAAACCTCGCACCAAGACTCCTGAGCAACTTTTAGCTGAATTACAGTGCCTATTCGATTTAGGTTGGCGGCGGAGCATCTTTATGGTGGATGATAACTTCATCGGTAACAAACGGAACGTTAAGCTCTTGCTCAAGCTCCTCAAAGCTTGGATGGAGGAACGGAACTATCCCTTTTCCTTTGCCACTGAAGCTTCAGTAGATCTGGCTCAAGATCCAGAGCTGATGCAAATGATGGTGGATTGCAGCTTTGGCGCGGTGTTTTTAGGGATTGAAACCCCGGATGATCAAAGTCTAACGCTAACTCGTAAATATCAGAATACAAGAGACTCGTTATCAGAGTCGGTTTTAACCATAACCCAGGCTGGATTGCGAGTGATGGCAGGTTTTATTATCGGATTCGATGGAGAGCAATCGGGAGCAGGAGAGCGAATTAGCAATTTCGTTGAGAACACTGCTATTCCCACCGCTATGTTGAGTATGTTGCAAGCTTTGCCAGATACTGCTTTGTGGCATCGATTAGCAAAGGAAGGCCGTTTGCTGGGCGAAAGTGCTGACATCAATCAAGCCACGCTGATGAACTTTGTCCCGACTCGTTGCCTTGAGGAGATTGCCCATGAGTACATCGAAGCATTCTGGAACCTCTACGAACCTTCCAATGTATTGAACCGTACCTACCGGCATTTTCTCTTACTGGGTGAGGGGCAAAAGAAAGTCTATCAGCGGCGAACAGTTTCTGCCGGGAGTCCTGAATTGAACTGGGTTACTTTGCGGGCGTTGCTGATTCTCTGTTGGAGACAGGGTATAAAGCGAAAAACTCGCTGGCAATTTTGGGTCAATCTAGCCATATTAGGGTGGCGTTATCCCTTTATGGTTGCAAATTATCTATCTGTCTGTGCCCAGGCTGAGCACTTTATAGAGTTTCGGAAAGTTGTTAGAAGCCAGATTGAAGAACAACTTCAGAGGATGTTTGACAACTATACTTCTGAAGTAGAAAATTCGGCACGGTTCAAATTAAGGTAACAGTTTGTGTGTGATCGGTGTAGTCTTAATGCTGAATGAACAGGCGCTGAAAGTGCGATTGCGAGCGATAAGGCACTGCTGGCGCACAACAAAAAAGGCTTCAATAATTGATCGTCAAATTTTTCCCAATAACTCTTAAGCATTGAATTCGCTTGATTACTTTGATTATTTTTACGATTTCTTGATGTATAGTTCTACGGAAGTACGTTAGGACGCACATTGAAGGCGGCATCCACACAATCGCGAAAACTCTCAAATTCACTCGATCGTTGTCGCATCCAATTCTTCAGCACGAACCACCAATGCTCAATCTTGTTCAAGTCTGACGAGTGTTGCCGGACAGAGTCCTCTGCCCGCCAAACTCTCGGAGAATAGAGCGGTAGATACCAAATTTCACATCCCGCTTGCGCCACTATTTCCTCAATCGCTTGAGCATGATGGAAAGTTGCATTGTCAATCACAATCACATTACTCTGCTTCCGTGTATTGGCTGACATCCAGTGGGTCGTAGTCCGATGCCACACCGCCACCTGCTGCTAATTTAATCTGGCTAGCTCCCTGCATCAGTTGCTCGCGGGTTCTGCGGAGTACCTCATCCACCCCATCGGCGATCGCACCAACTCCAAATTGTTCTGCACGACTGAGCGGTGTAGTAGGTGTTCTGGGAAGCTCTTTAAGGGAGCGGAAGTCGCCATGTCCACTGGTCTGAGAGATCACCGCCCCAGAGGGTCAGATGCGCAGTCCCACGACCTTACCGCTGTCAATCGCCTTCTTTAGCTCGAAGACTGGTCCTGCCATATCGCGAGCGCTGGTAAATCCACGCAATAACATCTCTGTTGCGTTGGTCTGGGCTTGCTGAAACAGAGCCTCCTCCGAGGTATTGGGAGAAACGAGTTGCTCTTTAGGGGTAGTCTCCATAAACAGGTGGACATGGGCATCGATCAGCCCTGGCATCAGCTGTGCAAATAAATTTTATCTTAATGTGCCAAAATTTCACCTTATGCGCCACAATTTTCAACTTGTGTGCAAACTGACACTGGAATCCATGAAGAGCCAAAAACTTATATTTTAACCACAGAGTTAATTGTAAACTCTGCAAGTAAAAAGAAATTTTAATAAAAAAGCCGAATCATATAAAATATATATAACGTCTTCAAAACTAGTAAATGTATATTTATTTTATAAAAACTAGTTTATTATAATCGATATATTTTATTCAAAAAATGAACATCCTATTAACTACATAAATCAAATGATTAGAACAGTATTAATCTAAGGTTCTAGTCAAAGCTTGTAATGCTTTCCTCGCAACTTCTTCTGCACAGATAGATGTGACTTTTTGATAGCGTAAAGTCGTCTGGATGTTAATATGACCCATTAGCGTCTGAAGTTCTTCGATTCCCATCAGTCCCACACGTTCTGTAGCGAAAGTATGTCTCAGATCGTAAAGACGAGCGTTTGCCAGTTCTGGGCTTTGTTGAATCAGGCGAGTCCAATCGTCATGTGCAGTCCGGTATGAAAGACGAGTGACTTCTAAGGTGAAGGGGTGTTGAGCAGTGAAGAGGGCGGGATGATCAGGATGTCTATAAAGTTTGAGATAATTTGTTAAGACTTGGACCATATCCTCGCTATAGAAGCACCAGCGTTGCTTATTGCCATTACCGCTGACTGGAAACTTGCGCTTGATTAAGTCCATATGTTCTAAATCGAGAGCCAGAGCTTCCGAAACCTTGGCACCAGTTCTGTGAAGCAGCAATACCAAAGTGTGCAGACGGGAATTTGGCTCCAAAAGGCTGTAGAGGAGCTGCAGTTGCTCACAGGTGAGGTAACGAATGGCTTCAGCCGTGTTGTATTCTCCCTTGGCTAAACAAGGCTTACGGCGTTTGAGCTTAGCGAGAGGGTTAGCAGCTAGATAGCCTTGTTCGACCGCGAAGTTGAATAAGGATTGAATAATTGTTTGATGGCGATTGTGGGTTGTATACGACAGGTGAGTCAGCGAGTTGAGGTATTGCTTTAACGTCTGACAGTCAAGAGAGTCTATAGGCGATCGCCCATACTTCTGTAGCAAGGGAATCATGGCTGACTCATATGACCGAATTGTGCTTTGACTCAAACCAGGACGTTCTAAAAATTGTGTAGCAAGATTAGCAAGAGTAATATTCACAATTTTTCAGTTAATTCAAACAAAAAGTACTTTAGTGTACTC
>JAFAVL010000348.1 GCA_019242465.1 Chroococcidiopsidaceae cyanobacterium CP_BM_RX_35
TGACAAGGGAAACATATCTGGGTATAGACGACTATTGACTAATACAGAAGGAGCTATTTTTTTTGTTTCTGCATAGGTAGCACCTTTTTCCAGAATACCTATAAGGTTATTCAGCGTGCGAATCAACACTGGTACTGAAGCTTGATACATTGAAATGGTCATTGCTATTTCTCCAGAAATTTTTCAATAACAGTATAGTTTATCGCTCGTCTTCTCTTATCAAAATTCGTCACGCGACTACATCGCCGATTGTTCCGCAGAACTTGCGCTAGCGCGGAGGAAGTTTACCTAGAGGGTTAGGGGATGTTAGACAAGCTCAGTTTGCAATTCCTGGGTGAAGTCCTGAATCCCACGGATTCAATCCGTGGGAGTATGTCAATCAGCCAGGTTGCTGAGCGTCAGAAGCAAGCAACGCAACAACATCTGCATGTGCTAATACTGCATCTGGATTACGTTGAAACGCTGCATCGTATTTCATTGCGAAAGTATTGCCCAACTCATCTGGTGTTAGTAGAGTGCGGACATCCGTCATGAGAGCCTTAATCGTATCGGCTGTGACAGGTTCATCCGCTTGTAGCAAATCATCAATTTGCACAATTAGTTCTGAGAGTTGATGTAACCAGGCAAATTGGTCATGCTGAATCACCAGTTGCAGCAACTCGCCTCGTGTGACTTGTCCCCATACTTGCTCATAGTTGATGCGTTCCATCTCTAGCAAGACTTTGTGCAAGCGCAATAGTTTAATCCGTAATCCATTAAGCAGTTGATGTTGGTTGATACGTTGTTGAAGCATGTTAAGCATTATAAGCATTAATAGTTCCCATCCTTCCATTACGGTAATCGTTGATCGCTTGCAGAATCTCGGCTTCGGTGTTCATGACAAAGGGACCGTAACGCACCACTGGTTCGTTGAGCGGGACACCCGCAATCAATAAGAGATCAAGTGGTTGTTGAGCATCGACTAGATTGACGATTGTGACTTCTTCCCCATCTTGAGCAAAGATCACCATTTGTCCATCATTGCCCTGTTCCTGTTCGGCACCAAATAAGCCTGTTCCATCTAGTACATAGGCGAAGGCGTTGTACTCCTTCGGCACGGGCTGAACAACAGTTGCACCAGGTTGCAGCGTGAAGTGCAGGTAAATAATGGGTGTGCGTGTCTCAATCACCGCTTTTGCACCTAGGGCTTCTCCGGCAATCACCCGCACCGTTACTGAACCATCTGCTGTTTGATTGACGGGAATTTGGGCAACCGGAATCTCCTGATAACGGGGTGGAATCATCTTATCGCGTTGAGGCAAGTTGACCCATATTTGAATCCCATGCATTCGTCCACCTGTGCGGGTAAACTCTGACTCTGGCATCTCAGAATGCACCACGCCTGCTCCGGCAGTCATCCACTGAACGTCGCCTGCACTAAGAATTCCAGTATAGCCTTGAGAGTCTTTGTGTTCTAGGCGCCCTTCTAACACGTAGGTAACAGTTTCAAAGCCGCGATGGGGATGATCTGGTGCCCCCTTTGCTTGCCCTGGCTTCAAATCGACCGGACCCAATTCATCAAGGAGCAGGAAGGGATCTAAGTCTGAGAAGCTACTTTTAGGAAAGGGGCGGCGCACAAGGAAGCCTGCGCCTTCAAGAGTCTCGACGCTATTGATAATTCCGGCGACAGTTCGCACAGTTTGAGCTTGCACTGCCATAACGTTTCTCCCAGGACACACTTCAATGCCACCATTTAGCTTTTTTATTGTGCCCTATATATGACTAATCATATATTAGCATAAGAATATATAGAAATTCAGCGGTTGGGTTTCTCCAACTTTCAGTACGGAAAACCGATTTATGTCTCTCGCACACGTGATTCTCGGTCTTCTCCAGCAGCAGGAGAGAACTGGCTATGACCTCAAAACAACCTGTTTCGATGATTGCATTGCTCATCTGTGGCAAGCCGACCAAGCACAGATTTATCGGACCTTAGACAAGCTTGAGGAACAAGGCCAGATTAGCTGCACAGTGAAGATCCAGCATGATCGTCCCAACCGCAAGATCTACAGCGTGACCGAAGCAGGCAAAACAGAACTTGTGCGATGGC
>JAFAVL010000473.1 GCA_019242465.1 Chroococcidiopsidaceae cyanobacterium CP_BM_RX_35
AGAATTAATGACTCCGAAACCGCCGATGATGGCTGAGACAATTGTGAGGACATAAATGGCGATGTGCGGAGTGTTAAACTTACCGTGCATGAAGCCAAATACTGGCGGCAATTCTCTGTCTCCACCCATGGCATAGGTAACGCGTACCCCTGTTGCTAGACAGGACAGAGCTGTACCAACTAGCGCTAGGACGACCGTAATTCCCAAGATTAACTCAACAGCAAAACCCTGACCACCAAGCAGAGTGTCACCTAGAATCTTTGCCATGTCTCCAATTGGGGCGCTGGAAGCGGCGGCGGCGTCAAAGCCATGTACAACGCTACCACCTGCGTAAACTTTTGGATCGAATCCAGGAAGTTTAGTAATGTTTACACTTACTGGTAAAGCCTTAGCTGCATCGAGCAACATGAAGTTTCCTCCAGACTTATCTACTAACCCCTGGTAGTTCTCGCTGATAAAAAAGTTGGCAGCGAAATACTCTAGGAAGTAGCAGATACAAGCTTGAATGATCAGCGAGAGGATCACACCGCGAGGGATATCCCTTCCTGGGTTCTTTGCCTCTCCAGCTAGCGCCGTAGCAGATTCAAAACCGACAACCAAGAGGATAGCAATTGTGGCTTGGAAGATTAACCCTTTAAAGTCATGTGGTAGAACCACGCTGATGGCACTTGCGTGTTCATAAGGCACGCTAGGATGACCCAAACGAAAGGCGAGCGCTAAGATCGAGAAGATAGCTAGGGACGTAATCTGGATAATATTAATGATGATGTTAACTAAGGTCGAGCCAGTCACGCCAATTAGCGCAATGCTGCCGACGATTGCTGCAAAGACAAAGCAAATTATGACCTTGGTCGTGTTATCTGAAGCAAAATTGGGATTGAACAGTTGACCGATGAAGACAAGGAGTGTCCCCATAAAGCCAACCATGACACCTGGATAGACCCAGTAGTATAAGTGGGCTGCCCATCCCGTAACAAATTTGGCAAGGCGAGCAAAGCGGAAGTGCGTATGCTCTTCTTTGGCGATGATTGCTGCCTCAGCGTAGTAATATGAACTACCTGCTCCGGCTTCGGGATAAGCTCTAGACAGAGTGGCATAGCAGCTGGCGGTCAGAAGAGCAATGATTGTCGCTAGAGCGACTGCTGCCCACATATTGGGGGCTGAATCCCTTGGGGATTGCAACTGGTAGGTAGTCCATAAGAAAGCACCAGGAGCGATCAGCGCCATGGCATTAATTGTGATGCCTACTAGTCCTAACTGGGGTTTCAGCTCTCCACTAGCAGCATTAACAGGGGAACGAACTGGATTCGACATTTTTACTTGACATCAGGTTTTTATAAAGGTCATTACCCTAACCGCTCTAAAATTAAGTTTCTGTATCTTGTGTTACAAGAATCTGCGGGAAGCTGAGATTGCGTTACAATAGATTCCCACTCTGATTCTTGTAGGGGTTGAACTGCTAGATGGACTGCAAAATAATCAGCTGCTGCCATCACTAAAGCATCTATAACTGTTTGAATCAGGGCTGATCCTCGTTGAGTTAGAGGCAGACAGACTGGAATAAACGATTCGGCATCAAATACTTGGGCAAACAACCCGGCATCAGGTTCCAAGCGGATTGAACCATGCTGTAGGATCCCGTTGCCGCGTTTCAGTTGGGCGCTGCCAATAAATTTGGCACCATCTGCTAAGACTAGATCTGCGCCAGTAGCAGTACCAAAACAACTGGGGTTGTGAATGTATCCACGTCCAGCCGCACCATAGTGGAGTTCCACACCGAGTGATCGCCAGCCTCGAAGCAAAAACCCGCAAAGCTTTTGGTAGACTTGAACGCGATTACCATCCAACCCAGACGTTATTAAAGCGTAGGTTAAATCACCTTGGTGCAGGACAGCTCTGCCACCAGTAGGACGCCTGACTAATTCCAGAGGTGCCTCTTGCCATGTCAAGTGCCGCCAGTGTTCGGGCCAAGTGAATTGGTGATATCCCAAGGAGATTGCTGCTGGCGACCAGATATAGAACCGTAGAGTTGGGGGATGCTCTCCCCTCTGGTGCTGTGACAAGAGCCAGCGGTCGATTGCCATCTGAACCCGTCCTGGTGCTTCCACAAGTGGAATTAGCCGCCAAACGGGAGCTTGCCACTTATTCAAGTTCAATTAGCGCCAAATTCAGCCTGCAAGGCTTCATCGTTATTATCTGCAATTGTTGCTACGACCGTAATGACTCGGGAAATTTTGCCAGGAGTTAGAGCTGCCAGAGTGTTGGTTGACAACACAACAACTTGTTCGTTGTAAATGCCAAAACAGGATTCAAACGTACCAGACCAATTCATCTCCAACAGATGCCGCATTAATCTAGGTTCATCTTTAGCAGGCAGCTTAAGTACAGTAGCCCAGGCGGTAAAAGTATCTTCGTCCTTCACTCCAGTGAGTTGAACAAACACTTCCACACTACCGTACTTAAACTTCCAGACATAGCCTTCGGCAGTCTTACTGACCATCGCAGTGTCGTCTTGTTGCAAGCTAGCGATGACCGTCTGAATCACCTCTACATAGTCAAGGTTAGCTCTATCCTCAACTAGCTTATCAATGAGTTCACGGCTAGACAGGGATTGGGTTACAACTGTTTCCGGCTCGGGCGGGTTGGCTGTCATAATTTTCGTTTTAAGCGCCTTAGGGTTTGCCTAGACACACTTTATCGCCTGTCGGCACAGTTTTTGCCTATTGGATTTATGTTAAGTCATCGGGTTGAACTCTCCCCGGTTTGAAGTTTTACAGTGCAATTACACTAGCGGTAGGTGCGTTTTCAAGTTGAAGCGATAGCCGTGGGGTAAAATGTGTAACTTCACCCCACAAAGCGCGATAGGTTCATCTTTGAGCAATCCATCCAGGTTGTTATGGGTAGCAGTTGATTCATCGACGACTGTAACGGCTCCCTGCCCAACCACCTGGAATTCATCGCCCTTGACAATAATGGCTGTGTCTTCATCAATCCCTAGACCAAGCAACGCAGGTTGAAGCAACAGGGCTGCCAGCAGGCGACCGAGGCGACCCCGTTGTGCAAAGTGCTGATCCACTACAATACCTGGCAAAAAGCCCATGCCAGGACCCATGCTAACCGCATCGATACTGGGATTAGATACGGATGCCCCGCCCATAATCATTTCGTCAGGCATCATGGCGGCACCAGCACTGGTGCCGCCAATCACAGCTCCTTCCTCATACCGCTTGTGAATAGCCGCGTCCAGGGGAGTGCCTTTAATGAAGTCCACAATGCGCGATTGGTCACCTCCGGTAAAGAAGATGCCAGTCGCCTGTTCAATTATGTGGATGGAGCTTTCCCGTTTGGAATCTTCGCGGTGTTCGGTATGCACGACCTGCACCAACTCTGCCCCTAACCGCTTAAACACGTGAATGTAGTCATCCCCTACCTCTTTAGGTAGGCTGGTAGCAGCGGTCATCACCGCGATTCGGGCGTTCACGCCGCCAGCGGCTCGGACAAATTCCCGCAAGACCAAGTAATCACCCTGCCTATCCTCTGCACCACCAATGATGATCAGAGTGCCCCGTGTTAGCTCGGTACCCATAGCGATTGCTCCTAGTATTATGTCTGTCACATTGCAACTCTCAGCAGACCCTATCCTCCTCGCCATCCTTAGCGCTTTGAGCTATTGCATTTCAGCATGTCAACGCCCGCAATCATCCATGCAATCAATGCGCCCAGAACCCCGGTGGCGCGACTAAACACTGTAGGCAGGTTAAGGATGCCCGCGCCCACCTACAGGGTTGTATTGTGAAAAGCAACTCCCACATTGGAGAAGTTAATTTAACTACACCTCTGCGCCAAAGTCTTCCCGCAGTTTTGCTTCTTGCTCCTTTGATAGGTTTGATTGAATCAATTCACCTTTTTGGTCTTGGGTAAAAGCCTCTCCAACCTTATCTACCGTGACCTGACCCGTCAGCAAAAATAGGGCAGATGTTCCTTCTGTGACTTTGCTTTGCAGCTCATTGATGAAGCTATCATTAATTCCATAGTCAGTAAACCGACCTGAAAGCGCGCCTGCTGCGGCACCCACTATCATCCCTAACAAAGGGGCAAAAAAGATGAGACCAAATAATACTCCCCAGAATGCACCTCCCAGTGCACCAGAGCCCACAGTATTCATTGCCTGATAGGTTTTAGGACGTTTACGCCCCTGGGGCCAGGAAACGACCGCGGCATCCAGGACTTGAATTATTTGCTGTTTTTGCAGGTCTTCTAACTTAGTCAAAGCATGATCTGCACCATCAGCAGTATTGAATTTCCAAACAGTTAGTGCCGACATATTTTCCTCCTGGGTTAATGTTTGTAATCATTCCCGATTAGCTGATAATAGGCTGGCTGGTTACAGCTCTCCATTACTCCACCCTAGCAGGCGAGAAACTTGGTTGGGTAGGGTGGAAGGGTTGAACGGTTTAGTAATTGCTCCGGCAAATCCCATTCGGTTAAGCTGCGCTGGGGTAAACCAATTGGCTCTGGCAGAAATCAGCAAAATTGGGATAGATTGATTAATTGAATGTTGCTTCAATTGTTCAATGAATATTAGAGCGTCTGTTTCTGAAGTAGAAGTATCTAGCAAAATGGCATCAGGGCGGCTCGTTGCACACATATCAATTCCCTCTTGAATCGAGTTTGATAGAATAACTCTCCAGCCGCCAAGTTCACTGAGGCAGGCATGCAACATTTCTCGAATACTGGTTTCGTACTCAATCAACAAAATGGATTTAGTACACATGGACAATATGCCCTCTACCCTTAAAAAGGGAACAGCTTTCACTTGAGTGAGTGCTTGAGAAGCTGTTAGAGAGTTCTGTCAATATGAAAATGACGACTAAAGTCCAGCTTCACATCTTCCCGCACTTGTCTGGCAAGCGCTACCATAGCTGATGCAGAAGTATCTCTCTTCTGTCAAGCTGGGGAGAAACCTTAATCATCATGGGCTAAACTGACATAAACTCATTGAATTTTCCGACTCACGCAACTGCTGTAAAGCTTGGTTTAAAGCATTGACCGCAACCTCAACATGACTGATTTTGGATAAGTTATCGCTGAACATGGCAGAAGCAACTTGAGGGTTACTGAGATAATTCGCTTTCTAAATTAGAACAAAAAAATATGAAGCTGATATGAAAGGATGAGAATCCACTTAGTTACTTTCATCCTTCATTGTCAATACAACGCCAAGTAAAAAGTACTGCCTCAACCAATGTGGAGTATGAGTTAGTGGCTGTTCTTGTTTTGTATCTGAAACCCAGGTGAGTGATAGTCTTCAGGTAAATAGTCAGCAGGAATGGTTGAATGATTGCCATCCCGCAGGGCTGAAAAGGCAGGGGAGAGAAGTTCGATACCAGCTTGGTTGCAATGATCCTGAATGTTTTGGTGTAGTTCAGAATAGATTCTTAGCATTTGTTCCGGATGATTCGTATACGCATTTAACTCGTAGCTGACATTGTAATTATTCAGTGCAGTCTGCAATACATAGGGATGTGGTTCTGTCACAATACCAGCTGTTACTTTTGCGGCGTTGATCAGAACCTCATGCGCTTTACGCCACGAAAGGTCATATCCTATTGTAATTGTCGTATGCAGTATCAAGTAACGATTGGCTTCGTGTGTGATGGCACTGTAATTGACCACATTACCATTCAGCACAGATTGATTGGGAATGGTAATGACTTCTTGCCAAGGAGTGAGAAGGCGTGTCACAAACAGGGATTTGTCAACCACTTCCCCCAGCACGTCTCCAATCCGAATCATATCCCCAATGCGAAAGGCACGGGTGTAGATTAGGACAATTCCAGAAATCGTGTTGGCAACCGCAGAGGATGATCCTAGGGTTAGCAATGCGCCTAAAAAGAGAGAAATGCCCTCAAATGCAGGAGAACCAAATCCAGGTAGATAGGGTGCAGCAATTATGCAAGCCACCACAATCAAAAGCATTGCTGCCAATCGCTTGGTGGGTTGTATCCACTCTGGGTAGAACCAGGGATAAGCGTTGTCTTGTCCCAGTTCTGAGATCACCAACTTAGAAAACTGGATGAAGAAATAAGTCAAGCAGATAACGATAGCAATGATCGCCAGGTTCGGCAGATATTGTACAAATCCATTGATGAGTTGATTCGCCCGGTGGGCAGTATCGCCGAAGATAAACTTCCCAATGGCCCTTGTTGCCGGAAACTGCTTGAGCAAAAACGGGATGTAGAGGTAAAAGCTGGCGACAGTCAGTACCAGTCTGAGGAATTGGAGAAATCCTTCTAATAAATAACTTGTTGCTTCAGAACCCAAAAGCTGAAAATTTTGAATTCTCAAACTCAGCCTATGTTCTCGACGTGCGGCTCTGCTTCTGAGCAGCCACCTGGATATCAGTCGTTGCAGCAGCACCAAGAAGAGCAAAAGTGCGATCGTACTGAGAATGGCAAGCAGGATACCTTGCACGATCTGTTTAGCACTGCGGCTTTCCCGATACTCAGCAATCGCTGGTTTGAGAATTTGCACCGTTTCTTTTGCCAGTTGTTGACGAGATTGACCTGCCTCCAGATCAGCATCCAGCACCGTAACGAGAATTGTGTGCCCCGCTATGACCACTGAGGTATTGCCCTGTTCTTCCACCCGAATTGATTCAGGTGCGATCTGCTCATCATTGGCAACTGCGACCAACCGCTCATTGAGCACCTTTGCCCGCTCTGCTGCTGTTGCCGTGCCTGGAATGCCATGCCTCACAGTGAACAACACTTGACCATCTAAAGTGA
>JAFAVL010000696.1 GCA_019242465.1 Chroococcidiopsidaceae cyanobacterium CP_BM_RX_35
TCAAAGCTGTGCGATCGCAGGTCAAGCGGGTTTGTCAGGTAGTGTGACGTTAGGGAATCGGGTGATGCTGGCTGGTCAAGCGGGGATCAGTAATGATGTAAAGATGGGCGATGGCTCAATTGCTACGGCTAAAGCAGGGCTGCACCACGATGTAGAACCAGGAGAAATAGTAACTGGCATTCCAGCAATTCCCCACAAACTGTTTGTGAAGACAGCGGCCATCTATAGACGCCTGCCAGAAATGTATCAGACCCTCAAGCAACTACAGCGTTACGTAGCAGAGAAATAAAATTAAGTTCGGCATCAAGATAAGCTTGAAATGATTGAGCTTTGACTGCTAAAAATCTAAGCTTGTCAAGGTTTCAGCTCGTGTATTATTTCTGTAATACAGAAAGCATGAAAGGCGGGGAAAATCATGTTTAATATCTGCCCGAACTGTGGAGAGTATCGCGCTGATAAAGCAATCATGCCTGAAAAAGAGGGAGAAACAGCAATTGCGGTCTGCCTGAACTGTGGATTCCAGCACAAGTTATTCAGCTACCGCTGTTTATTCTCATAGGTACAAGTGGTACTGGTAAATCAACAACATGTCTAGCTCTAGCTAGCAAAATGAAAGACGTTGTAGTGATGGAAAGCGACATTCTTTGGCGTAAAGAATTAGAGCAACCTGGAGCCGATTTACGGAGATATAACGAGATGTGGCTAAGGATATGTAAAAATATTTCTCAATCTGGCAAATCTTTAGTTATATATGGTGGTGGAGTGCCTGCTTTTATTGAATAATGCGTAGAGCGCCGCTACTTTTCAGGAACTTATTATTTGGCATTAATTTGTGATGAGGAAATTCTAGCCTCACGATTACGGAATCGTCCAACTAGGCGAGGTTTTACAGATGAACGAATCAAGGAACATCTTTCATACAACCGTTGGCTAGTAAATAACGCACACAAAACAAAGCTACTAAATAGTGAAGCCATTACCTTTGCCGACTGCCGTTCCGAGTATGAGTGACGTTCTAAAACTTTGGTTTTACCTCAGAATTCCAGACATCCATTAGCTGTTGGGCATCTGCTTGAGAAATATGACCAATCTGAGCAACCAGGAGGGATTGTTCCAAACAATCTAATCGAGCAAGGCGGACAACAGAGGCGACACGCAAGCCACTTTGTTGCCAATCTTGCAGGATAACATCAGTAACTGATCTTGGAGATGCAGAGGTGACAGCAGCAACGACCACATCTTGAGCATCCAACCACAGGATTAGAACTGGGCGTTTTTTGGAAGCACTATCGTCAGTAAATAGGATTTCAGCAATCCAAATATCACCGGGTGTAATCGTCATACAGTCCTTCATCTTCCGGCGCGTAGCTATTCAGAAAAGCATTATGATTGTGCGCTGGTTGGGGGACTGGAGAGGGGAATACTGGCTGAATTGTAACCAGCCAACGCCCTGCTCCAATGCTGGCAGTTAATTCAGGAGGTAGGGCTAGCAGTTCACCCGGTTGCAGATCGATTTCGTAGGTGAGTTTGACCGGCTGGCTTTTCATAGCATGGACAGATTCGGTAACATACCCCAAATTATAGCGATCACAGATTTCAAAGAATGGTAGCATGCCGTCAATGGTTCACATTGCACCCATTGACTGGTTTTGGTTAACTTGAATTTGGTTAGCCTCCCGTTTTAAAACAGATTGCACACAGCCTTTCTGAAACCACAGAGTTTTCCCTAAGCTAAGGTTAAGTTAGAGAGCTGCAAAGTTAACGGAGTGTACCCATGCCCTCTCCATTTCCGGGAATGGACCCTTACCTAGAACAGCCAGCTCTTTGGTCATCTTTTCACAGTCGTCTGATTGTGGCGATCGCTGATGCCATCGTGGTCTATCTTGATAATTTAGCCAGAAACATGTTACTTCTGCCTACTCCTAAAGAAAGCTACAAAGGCAACTGTTAACATTAGTAAACTCAGACCACAAACCCCGTTCCACTGCCAATGACTCCAGCCGTATGACCCTAGAAATGATCCCAGAGCACCTCCAACAAAGTAAAACATGATGTAGAGTGCGTTGAAACGGCTGTGCATTTCTAATGGCAAACTGTAAATTCTTGCCTGATTTGAAACTTGAGTACTTTGGACGCCCAAATCTAACAAGATTACGCCGATAATTAATCCCCAGATTTGGTGTCCTAGAAACAGAAATACCACGAATGCGATTGTAGTGATGGTAATTCCTAATCCCACAGTCAACTTCGGGCTGCTGCGGTCTGCTAATCTGCCCACTAGGGGAGCCGCCGATGCTCCCACAATCCCTACTAGTCCAAACAAGCCGGTGACTTCGCTGCCGTAGTGGTAGGGTGGCTGTGCTAGAAAAAACACCAACGTTGTCCAGAAAGCACTGAATGCTCCAAAGCACATGGCTCCAATCATAGACGCTTCTTGCAATACAGGCTGCGTGCGAATTAACCGGACTAGAGATCTCATTAAGTTTAGGTAGGAGGCTTGCAGCGCTGGTAGATGTCTAGGTAAAGCTGTTGATAAGGTGACTGCCAGCACTAACATTAACCCACTGGCAAGCCAGTACATAGCTCTCCAACCCCAGATAGCTCCCACAAATCCACTTACTGTCCGCGCTACGAGAATGCCGATTAGCAGTCCGCCCATGATCGTGCCAACTACCTTGCCTCTAGCTGGGGCTGGGGTGAGTTGTGCGGCAAAGGGGACAATGACCTGAGCGGCGATCGCCGTCATCCCAATGCCTAAATGTGCCGCGACAAGCCAAATGAGATTCTGGGCGATCGCTGCCAATGCCAATGTCACTGTTGTTGCACCTAGCATGGTAACAATGAGTCGGCGTTGCTCTGTCAAGTCACCCAAGGGCACAAACAGTAAAATCCCAGTTGCATAACCAATCTGGGTCAGCATAGGAATGAACCCGATGGCATGAGGCGGAGCTTGAAAGTTCTGCGCCATGATTGCCAACAGAGGCTGATTGTAATACAGGTTGGCGACCGTCGCACCGCTAGCGAACGCCATGATCCAAACTAGGTATGGGGGCATGAGTGTATTGGTTTTTGTCCAAAAATTAATGACGGTGCGAGAAGACAGAAGAAGTGACGTGCAGACAGTAGTGTTTTACAGCTACAAGCCCAATTTTTCCAAAACTGGACGAGTCGAGACAATATGTCTGTCTAAGCCTAGGTGTTTTGGCTTCACACCTAGTGCTAGTGCAATCAGCTGAGGCAAGTGCAAGACTGGCAAACCCAACTTACGCTCGATCACCTTTTCGACTTCTGGTTGACGAGAATCTAGATTCAGGTGACACAAGGGGCAAGGGGTGACCATACAGTCGGCACCAGCAGTGATCGCCTCTTGAATATGCATTCCTGCCATTTTGAAAGATTGAGTAGTAGCATAGCTTGCGAGGGGCCAGCCGCAGCACTGGGTACGACCTCGGTAATAGATTGGTGTCGCACCTACTGCCCGAAACATATTCTCCATGGCTTCCGGATAATAGGGATCGTCATAGGGTATAGACTTTTGAGCGCGAAGCAAATAGCAACCATAGAAGGCGGCACAGCGCAGCCCACTAAGCGAACGCTTGACCCGTTGCTGAATTGCCTCCAAACCGTAATCAGTCACCAGAGCGTACAAAAGATGTTTGACTTCGGTACTCCCTCGGTAAGGCACGCATCCCTCTTGTTGCAGCAAGCCGTTAACCTGCTCGACATAGGCAGGATCTTTTTTCTGACATTCCTTCAACCGTTCATCAACATGACCGATCACCCCCTGACAAGTGCTGCAATGAGTCAGTAGCGGCAGTTGCAATTCTTCCGCCAAGGCGATATTACGGGCATTAACAGAATCTTCCAGTAACTGGGAATCCTCCTTAAAGGTGCCAGAGCCACAACAGGCGGCTGTTTTCAGTTCAACCAGTTCAATTCCCAACGCCTGGGTGAGGGCTTGAGTAGACTGGTAAAGCTCCCGGCAAGCTCCTTGGGCAACGCAGCCAGGGAAGTAAGCATATTTCAGCATCGAAGATGGCATGGCTAGAAGAGGGAAGTCTATACTCTCTCATTCTCTCATTTTCCCCTACTCTCCCTATACCCGAAGTTCCGAGCTTCCTTCGGAAGAGCTTCGCTAACGGAGGGAACCTCTCTTACAAAGTTCCGCTCGGAGGGAGCCTCCGCTCGGACTTTGCGCTCCGCTCGGTCTTCGCGCTACTCCCCACTCCCTACCCAGTCAGTGCCAATTGGAAAATAGACCACCTAACGGATTTATCCGGTCGCTCTTAACGATAAGATAATTATGCTTAAAACCATATCACCCCATTGGGGAAGCTCTACCAACTAGTTGAGGATTGTCCATTATGAGCGAAGCGTCAATTTTTGAGAAAGTGAAGAAAATCGTCGCCGAACAGCTGAGTGTTGAACCTGGTAAGATCACGCCACAGTCTAATTTTGCTAATGACTTGGGTGCTGATTCTCTCGATACAGTTGAACTGGTGATGGCACTGGAAGAAGAATTTGACATTGAGATTCCCGATGAGGCAGCTGAGAAGATCACAACGGTGCAAGAAGCTGTAGACTACATCAACAACAAAGTTGCAGCATCCGCATAGGTATTAGGTGGCTAGGTAGAGCGGTAACGTTGTTTTGCCTTATGAGCGAGGAAGCTCGCTTAAACTTAAGTTATGACAGATTTTGAACATAAACGCGTTGTTGTAACGGGGCTTGGTGCCATTACTCCAATTGGTAACACGCCCGAAGCATACTGGGAAGGGTTGTTACGCGGACAGAATGGCATCGACTCCATCACATTGTTTGATGCCTCCAAACACAAGTGCCGTATTGCTGGTGAGGTAAAGGGATACGATCCCCTCAAGTTCATGGAGGGTAAAGATGCCAAGCGCATGGACCGATTTGCACAGTTTGCGGTTTCTGCTAGTTCGCAAGCACTGACTGACGCACAGTTTGTGATCAGTGACCTGAACGCCTATCAAGTCGGGGTGATGATTGGCACTGGGATCGGTGGCATTAAAGTGTTAGAAGACCAGCAAACGGTCTACCTGACGCGGGGACCAGACCGTTGTAGTCCCTTCATGGTGCCGATGATGATTGCAAATATGGCAGCTGGGTTAACAGCAATTCGCACTGGTGCTAAGGGACCAAACTCCTGTCCAGTGACTGCTTGCGCTGCCGGTTCTAACGCCATAGGCGATGCTTTTAGGTTGATTCAAAGGGGCTATGCTCAGGCAATGATTTGTGGGGGTACAGAAGCAGCAATCACGCCCTTGTCTTTAGCTGGGTTTGCTTCAGCACGGGCAGTATCAACGCGCAATGACGACCCCACCCATGCCAGCCGTCCCTTTGACCGCAATCGCGATGGGTTTGTTATGGGAGAAGGAGCTGGGATTCTAATCCTAGAAGAGCTAGAACATGCCAAGAGCCGTGGGGCACGGATCTATGCCGAAATTGTCGGGTACGGGATGACATGCGATGCCTATCATATGACCACGCCGGTACCTAGTGGGGAGGGAGCTGCGAGAGCCATCCAACTGGCTTTGAAGGACGCACTCCTGAGCCCAGAGCAGGTTAGCTACATCAATGCCCACGGCACAAGTACTCCGGCGGGTGATCCGATTGAGACGACAGCGATCAAGAAAGCCTTAGGCAATTGCGCCGCTAAAGTGGCTGTGAGTTCGACTAAGTCAATGACGGGTCATCTCCTAGGCGGCTCTGGTGGAATTGAAGCAATTGCCACAGTCTTAGCGGTGGCGAGCGATCAAATCCCACCGACCATCAATCTGGTAACTCCTGATCCAGAGTGCGATTTGGATTACGTCCCTAATTTTGCTCGCGCTCAAACGGTTGAGGTAGCACTATCGAATTCTTTTGGATTCGGCGGTCATAACGTCACTTTAGCCTTCAAGAAGTATGTTTAGGTATTAAAGGACGCATAATTTACCCACCTCCTTGCCCGTCACCTCAGCGAATGGGATGATGGGAATACTGCTTTGGGGCGGTTTAGAGCATCCCCTTTCATGCTTAGCTAAATGTCAGTGCCAACCCGTCGTTAACCACAAGAGATTATGGCTGTTGCAACCCAATCCCTCGAAGAACTGTGCATCAATTCCATCCGCTTTCTGGCAATTGACGCTGTAGAGAAGGCGAAGTCAGGCCATCCAGGGCTGCCGATGGGCGCAGCTCCGATGGCATTTGTCCTGTGGGATCGCTTCATGCGGTTTAACCCAAAGAATGAAGGCTGGTTTAACCGCGATCGCTTTGTGCTGTCAGCGGGGCATGGCTCTATGTTGCAGTATGCCATGCTCTACCTGACTGGTTACGATAGCATGACGATTGACGATCTCAAGCAGTTTCGTCAGTGGGGCTCGAAGACTCCAGGGCATCCAGAAAATCATATGACCCCTGGCATCGAGGTGACAACTGGACCGTTGGGACAAGGCATTTCCAACGCCGTCGGCATCGCAGTCGCTGAAGCAAACCTAGCTGCCCGCTTTAACAAACCTGACTTTCCGATCATTGACCACTATACCTATGCTATTGCCAGTGATGGAGACATGATGGAGGGGGTCGCTTCAGAAGCCTGCTCTCTAGCTGGACACTGGGGGTTAGGCAAACTCATCGTCCTCTACGACGATAACAAGATTTCCCTTGATGGCAGCACTGACCTATCCTTCACTGAGGACGTAGGCAAGCGGTTTGAAGCTTATGACTGGCACGTGCAAACAGTAGAAGACGGTAATACCGATCTAGATGCAATTCATCGGGCAATCGAAGCTGCCAAGGCTGTAACTGATAAGCCATCTCTAATTAAGGTCCGAACCACCATTGGCTTCGGCTCCCCAAATAAAGCAAATACTCATGACGCCCACGGCTCCGCGCTTGGTGCAGCTGAAGTCCAAGCAACTCGCGAGAATCTTGGTTGGCAATATGAGCCCTTCGTTGTGCCGGAAGATGCGCTCAACCATTTCCATAAGGCAATTGAGCGTGGCGCGAAGTGGGAACAGGAGTGGAACCAACTTTTTGCTTCCTACAAACAGAAACATCCGCAGGAAGCCCA
>JAFAVL010000783.1 GCA_019242465.1 Chroococcidiopsidaceae cyanobacterium CP_BM_RX_35
ACTGCTCGCGCCATCGAAAAAATCGGCGTAGAAGAAGTCTTTGTCCGTTCACCTCTGACCTGTGAAGCGGCTCGCTCAGTCTGCCAGCACTGCTACGGTTGGAGTCTGGCTCATGCCCAGTTGGTAGATTTAGGGGAAGCTGTAGGGATTATTGCTGCTCAAAGTATTGGGGAGCCAGGCACCCAGTTGACTATGCGGACGTTCCACACTGGAGGTGTGTTTACTGGAGAAGTCGCTAGGCAAGTGCGGGCTACCCATGATGGAGTTGTCCGTATCCCGCGCACCTTGCGGACTAGGGCGTTTAGAACCAGACATGGGGAAGATGCCCTATTTGTCGAAGCCAATGGCACGTTGACTCTGGAAGTCAAGAAAGAGGGAGAGGAGGGATTCACTCCACTGATGATTCCCGTGACTCAGGGGTCAACGCTCTACATTACAGATGGCAAAAAGGTGAGTATTAATCAATTGCTTGCCGAAGTGGCAATTGGTGCTCGGACGAATCGGGCTCACACAGAAAAAGCGACCAAGGATGTTGCCTCAGATTTGGCTGGAGAGGTGAAATTTGCGGATGTCATACCGGAAGAGAAAACCGATCGCCAAGGCAACACGACCACAACGGCTGCTCGTGGCGGCTTGATTTGGATTTTATCTGGGGAAGTTTATAACCTGCCTCCTGGTGCTGAACCATGCGTCGTCAACGGTGATGCTGTAAAGGCTGACAGTGTTTTGGCAGAGACCAAGCTCAGCACCGTACATGGAGGTATGGTGCGATTGCCTTCCGTCACTGGAGGCACTCCTGCCCGTCGGGAGCGAGAGATTGAAATTATCACCGCATCAGTGGTTTTAGACACTGCTACTGTGCGGGTAGAAAGTGCCCAAGGTCGAGACCACTACTTAATCGACACCACATCTGGTCAATCATTCTCACTTCTAGCCACCCCAGGCACCAAGGTGCAGAACGGTCAGGTAGTGGCAGAATTAATTGACGATCGCTATCGCACTACGACTGGCGGCTTGATTAAATATGCTGGTGTAGAAGTAGCGAAGAAGGGTAAGGCGAAACAGGGCTACGAAGTGGTGCAGGGAGGCACGCTGCTGTGGATTCCTGAAGAGAGCCACGAAGTTAATAAAGATATCTCCCTACTAGCAGTGGAAAACGGTCAATATGTTGAGGCCGGTACCGAAGTTGTAAAAGATATTTTCTGCCAGAACAGTGGAGTTGTAGAAGCCACTGAAAAAAATGACATCCTGCGGGAGTTAGTAATTAAGCCCGGAGAAGTGTTGCTAGTCGATGACCCGGAGTCTGTAAAAGACCGAGATGGCACGCTCGGACAACCAGGGGAAGAGATCCTGCCCGGACATGTTCTCTCCGAACTATGCTACATCGAGTGCTTGATGTCGCCAGAAGGTCCAGCGCTGCTACTAAGGCCAGTAACGGAATATCCAGTGCCAGAGCAGCCGTCCGTACCTTCGACCCGTACAGGATCTCAATCAGGTCGCTCGATTGAACTACGTGCTGTACAGCGCTTGCCCTATAAAGATTCTGAGCGGGTGAAATCTGTAGATGGTGTGGAACTGCTCAGAACCCAGCTAGTGCTGGAAATTGAGCAGATGCAACTAGCTGAATATGGGGGTCCCTTGCCGCCGATGGTCGCAGACATTGAACTGGTGCAGGATGCGGTGGACCCAGACATACAAAGACTGCAACTGGTGATCTTGGAATCTTTAGTCATTCGTAAGGACATTGCTGCTGATGCCACTCAAGGTAGCACTCAGACGCGGCTGCTAGTAGAAGATGGGCAAGTTATTGCTCCAGGAGCAGTGGTAGCTCGGACTGAAATTCAGTGTAAAGAAGCTGGGGAAGTCCGGGGTGTCCGCGAAGGAACAGAAGCGATCCGCCGGATTTTGGTGTTAAGAGAGAGCGACTGTACGACCCTTTACTGCCCAGAAAAGCCCAAGATTAAGGCAGGTGGATTACTAGTCGCTGGGACTGAAATTGTCCCTGGTGTTTTTACAGAAGAATCAGGACAAATCCTCAAGGTTAAATCTAGAGCAGGGGCAGCAGGGGAAGCTGCAAGCGACTCTCTAGACCTGACACTCCCTGCTCAATCAAACGCCTACGAAGTCACTTTACGCACAGCTCGCCCCTACCGTGTCAGTCCTGGAGCTGTGTTGCAGATAGAGGATGGAGACTTGGTGCAGCGTGGTGACAACTTGGTGCTGTTGGTGTTTGAGCGTGCTAAAACTGGGGACATCATTCAAGGTCTACCCAGGATCGAAGAACTTCTAGAAGCACGTAAACCCAAGGAAGCTTGCATTTTGGCTAAACTACCCGGAACTGCCGAGGTAGGCAGGCTAGAGGGTGAAACTGTTGATGTCAAGGTGATTTCAGACAATGGCACCGTGACAGAATATCCAATCGGTCCTGGTCAGAATGTAGTGGTGTCGGATGGGACTGTTGTTGAAGCAGGAATGCCACTGACAGATGGTCCAGCTAACCCTCACGAGATTTTGGAGATTTTCTTCCAGCTCAACACCCAAGCCGGGATGTATGCGAATGCCCTAGAAGCCCTACAGCGAGTCCAGACGTTTTTGGTAAATGAAGTCCAGCTGGTGTATCAATCACAGGGGATTGACATTGCCGACAAACACATTGAGGTAATAGTGCGGCAGATGACCTCTAAAGTGCGGATAGATGATGGCGGCGATACCATCATGCTACCTGGAGAGTTAGTGGAACTGCGGCAGGTTGAGCAGGTCAATGAAGCAATGAGCATCACTGGCAGGGCTAAGGCGCTATATACACCAGTATTACTGGGGATCACCAAGGCATCGCTAAATACTGATAGCTTTATCTCTGCCGCATCATTCCAAGAAACAACTAGGGTGCTAACTGAGGCAGCGATCGAAGGCAAATCGGACTGGCTACGAGGTCTGAAGGAGAACGTAATTATTGGGCGATTAATTCCGGCTGGTACAGGTTTCAATGCCTATGAAGAAGTAGGAGTGGTCCAGGAGGATGTCTCTCTAGATCCAGGCACTGGATTTGAGGAAGGGGACGACCCACTAGATGTCGTACTTGATGACCGGACAGCTAGAGCCTACAGCTTAGAGGGAAATCTGGGAGGGGCTCCCCCACCAGGCTTCAGCTACGATCGCAGCTCCTTCGGCAACGAAGAAGATGATGATGAGTTGGAATTGATCAGCGATGAAGAAGACCCGCTCGATGACGACGATGACTACGAAGACGACGAGGAGGAGGATGAGGAGTAGATAAAGAGGCAGGGGGACCCCTGCCCTCTTCTCTACGCTGCGTCAGCCAATTGGGCTGTCCTCACTGCTAACTTTTGGCTGCGATCGCCCCGTTGAACTTGGAGCTGTAGTTCTTGACCAACATGGCTATTGTCAACTAGACTCTGCAACTCCTGGGCTGTAGAGATCTGTTGCCCGTCTATTTGGACAATCACATCACCTCGACGCAAGCCTGCTGCTGCTGCTGGGGTATTAGGTAAAACCCTAACCACTAATACACCCTTAATTTCTGGAACTTGAATCGGAGAATTGGGGTCATTGTTGTTTTGCTGTGCCAGTTGAGGCGTTAAATTGGCTGTTTGCACTCCTATATAGGGATGAGGAACTTTTTCCCCGCGCATCAGTTGGTTTTTAATAGCTTTGGCTTTGTCAATCGGGATGGCAAAGCCAATTCCCATCGCGTCAGCCCGGATAGCGGTGTTAATGCCGATGACTTCACCACGAGCGTTCAATAAGGGACCACCGGAATTACCAGGGTTGATCGCCGCATCGGTTTGAATAAATTCAAGGCGTTTGTCAGGAATACCGACATCGGCACTGGTGCGTTTGAGGGTACTAACAATACCTAGGGTGACGGTGTTATCCAGTCCTACAGGGTTACCAACTGCGATCGCCCAGTCTCCTACCTGTACCGCGCTAGAGTCACCCAGAGGAGCTGCTGGCAAATTGTTCCCCCTCGGATTAATCTTAACCACCGCCAAATCGGTCACTTCATCCGCACCTTGAACTTTGCCTTCAAAGGTGCGTCCATCCTTTAAAGTTACAGTTACCTTATCAGCCTGATTGACCACATGGGCATTGGTAAGAATCTCTCCACTAGGGTCAATAATCACACCTGAGCCCAAACCGATCAAACGCTCAGAGGGAAGCCGACGTTGAGAAAAATCATCGCCAAAAAAGCGCCTGAAGAAAGGGTCATCGAACATTGGATCGGAAAAGTGACGAGTAATTGTGCGTTCTGTATCGATGCGCACAACAGCTGGACCCACACGATTCACCGCCGCTGTCACAAAGCTCCTACTGCCAACAGTAGAATCTTCAACCTTGAGCTGGCGCTCTTGAGTTGCTGGAGGAAACTCCGCTGAACCCTTAAGAGCAACAATACCAGCAGGTGTAGTTGACAGGTTTGGTGCTGGCTCGTCAGCCTCGGCAGGTAATGCCCATAGGTTGCTTAACATCAGCACAATTCCTAGTGCGATCGCGAGCCCCTGAATCTTAATTATGCGTATGCATGGGCAAACTGCTAGAAATCTCTTCATAGAAACCATTCGCTATTGTTTGTTGTGCAACAAGTCTCTTTAAAGCTATTTTTACCGAAATGTTGGCACAATGCCCGCTTCATCCGTGTAGCGGTGGGGTCGGGATGAATGCCAACCAATAAAAAAAGCACGGAGCGCAACCTTATGATAAAATAAATCCATAAACCAGCTCAATAGTTGTTGTGTTCGTACTGGAAGCAAAACTAAGAGGGTCGGATAATCAGTTCCAAGTCATCGACGAGATGATTAGGACTGCTGGCTTTATCCGTAACAAGTGTATTAGATACTGGATGGACAATCGGGGTATTGGACAATACGACTTGTCTCGCCTCTGTAAGGAACTGGCGGCTGAGTACGAATGGGCTAGGTCACTCAATTCGATGGCGCGTCAGGCTTCTGCCGAACGAGCGTGGCAATCGATTAAGCGTTTCTACGACAACTGCAAACATCCTTCTATTAAGAAGAAGGGGTATCCCAAATTTAAAAAAGCCCGTTCTGTCGAATACAAAACTAGCGGCTATAAGTTGTCTGTTGATAGACAATCTATCACCTTCATTGACGGCTTTAAGGCTGGTACATTTCGCATGATTGGTGCGACTGACCTCAACTACTATCAACTCGGACAAATTAAGCGAGTAAGGGTAGTTAGACGCGCTGATGGGTACTACGCTCAGTTTTGTATAGAACACGAGCGTAGGGAAGAAATCCCACCAA